>NZ_JACLCT010000043.1:0-32911 GCF_014218915.1 Chryseobacterium sp. C2(2020) | reverse complement strand
CGAACTGGATAAATGCATAGATGGCAAGGAAAACTAAATATAATTCAATATTTTAGCGTCGAGTTCACGTTAAATTATGGGCTAAAGCGTGTAATCCGAACTCCAATTCTACTTTTTTCAGTCCTTTAAGTGTGAATCGCTTAAAATTATTGCAATGTTTGAGGTGGGCAAACACAGGTTCTACTTCAACCGAACGTTGTTTGCGTTTTTTAATGCCTTCTTCGCTTTTTAAAAGTTCCCGGATTTTTTCTTTGTAATCCTCCAGATGATGGTTTCGCTCAATGCTCCGGTTTTCTTTCGAACTGTGGCAAACGCCTCTAATTGGGCATCCATCACAATTTTTTGCTTGATAATGCGAGAGTCTTTGAGGGTAACCGGTCTTGGTTTTCCGGGTGCTTTCGTGAGTTTTCTCCATTTTTTGTCCCATCGGACAAACATAAAAATCTTCTTCCTTATTATAATGCAGATTTCCTTTGCTGAATGTTTTGTGTTTTGCCTGATAATGGGCATCCTGCTCTTTATCGAAGGTGTTGTACTTTACAAACGGAGTGATTTGGTTTTGTTCCAGTAATTCATAGTTCTGCTCGCTTCCGTAACCCGCATCGGCAGTGAGTTCTTCTAATTTAGCCCATCTTTTTTCTCCATACAGTTTTTTGAAATTTTCTAAATGATGCTCCAGAGTATTGAAGTCGTTGGTCTCTTGATGAATTGTGTAATTTACAATAAACTGATTTTCGGTAGAAATCTGCGCATTATAAGCAGGTTTGAGCTGTCCGTTCATATGGTCATCCTTCATTCTCATAAAAGTGGCGTCTTCATCAGTCTTGCTATAGGAATTCCTCTCTGCCAAAACCGCTTCCTGAACTTCGTATTTACCGAGATTTTTCTCAAAATTGTTTTTAATGTAATTCAGCTTGGCTTTGGCTTTCTTGTCGGAATCGGTTTTACCGTTGCTGCCTTTCAATTTGGCATTGATATTTTCTACCGTTTGCTGAATTTTTTCTTTGCTGATTTCTTTAAACTCCGGTGGTTCAGGGTCTTTGTCCTCTTCCCTTGCCACGCTTTGGGAATATTTCCAGAGTTCCTCCAGCTGCCGAAGCATCTTTTCTTTATTGGTTTTAATGGCATTTGCCCAAACAAAAGTGTAGCGGTTTGCCTGTGCTTCGATTTTCGTTCCGTCCACAAAAACCTGTCTCAAACTTACCCAACCTTCTTCGGCAAGAAGCAAAACCACTTGCGAGAAAATATCTTTAAAAGCCGCTTCAAGCTTGTGAGCCCGAAATCTGTTCACGGTATTATGATCCACGATGCTCATATTGGAGAGCCACATGAAGTTGATGTTTTCGCGAAGTGCTTTTTCGATTTTCCGAGAGGAATAAATGTTGTTCATATAGGCAAAAACCATCACCTTGAGCATCATCACGGGATGATAGCTGGGATTTCCCTCTTTGCTGTAGGCTTTTAGAAGAGGGGCTATATTGATCCTCTCCAAAATATCATTGACAATCCGAACAGGATGATTATTGGGAATCAACTCCTCAAAACTATACGGAAATAACACAGTCTGATTTTGGTTATAATATTTGAAATTCATATGCAAATATCTGATTGTCAGGTATAAATGTACAAAAATTTAAAATAATAACCAAGAAAAATCCGCCTCAAGTTGTGAGACGGATTCTTTATTCTTAATTCCTGTCATATTCATCCTCAAGCCTCACAATATCGTCCTCTCCGAAATACGTTCCGGTCTGTACTTCAATAAAAACGACCGGCTTATCCGAAAGATTCATTATTCTGTGTTTCGCACCAAGAGGTATAAAAATACTTTCACCGTAAGATAAACTGATCTCCTTATCATCCAGAACGATGGTCGCATTACCTTCAATAATCGTCCACTGTTCCTGTCTTTTATGATGATACTGGTAAGATAATTTCTGCCCCGGATTTACTTCTATTCTTTTCAGCTTATAATGTGGCTCATCCGCTAAAACATAATATTTTCCCCAAGGTCTTTCTCCGATTTCTAGCATATCTGTCTAATAATTTTTAGCGAATGTAGTTAAAATATTTTTTCAATACCAAAAGTGATATTAAATTTTCAACATTTTTATCATTAAACTGCGCTCTGTATTCTTTGGCATTTCTGATTATTTCCAGAGCTTCATTTTCATGATCGATGTAATACTGAAGCTTTTCCTCAAGATTTTCATAATTCTCATCAATCCCGATAAAATGTACATCTGGTTTTAAAGTTCCTTCCATATACCATGTTTCCATCTTTAAAGGCGGCGAAACGGCAATAGAATTAGAAGACATGATCCATTTTAAATTCGTGGCAACATCATTTCCTTCAAGGCTTAAAATAAATTTACTTTTTAAATGCTCCCCGATCGAAATCTTAGGTTTTATCCACTCCTTGTTTCCGTTTTTGTTTACCTGTCCCAGATCACAAAGCGGATTGTTAAAATACTTTTCATAAAATCTTTTTCGGTGCTCCTGATGAACTGCCGCTCTGCCAATCATGATATTTTTCTTTTCAGAAAAATTCAGACTGTCCTTTACAGATACGAAATGTCTTGCTTTGTCCAGATTCAGTAAAATATTGTTTTCATTATTTCCGTGAATAGGGCGGCTTTTCGTTATTTTGGGAAAATCAAGGATGGTATTGACATCACCAAATGCAAAATCAATCTTTAAATCCTTTGGAAAATATCTTGCATACTCATAAGTATCAAAATAGTAGGCTTTCGGAGTTTTAGGCTTCAAAAGATCTGCGATTGTAGTTCCGGAATGATTTACTTGGGTTTCCGATGAAATTTTGTTGTAGTAGTCTACTCTTCTTTCAACTGTTGTAAGCTGTTCTTTGGAAACGGTTTTATAGAGATCATCAATCTTTTTTTCGAAAGATTTTACTGGAAATAATCCTCTTGCAAATCCCTGAATATAAAAAGATAACTTATTCTGTTTTTTAACTTGTGCCATGGTGAATTTAAAACTCCACAAAAATACAGCATTATATCTGTTATTTTTCGAAAAGTAAATTATTTTGAATGATTTTTATTATCCGAAAATTAAATCATTCAAATACATTATTAAATATGGTTATCCGAAATTGCCATCATTGAAAAACTTTTGAGTTCTTTGCTGAGTGAAACGCCTTTGCGAACTTAAAAAAGTTAGTAGTAAAAGAAAACTTCGCGGACTTTGCGTTAAAATTAAGTATTCTGATGAATTAAAGATAAGCAATTAAATTACTTTATCGCAAATAAATGTACCTTTTTATATTAGTTTAAGTAAATTTGCAAAAATTTTTATTTAAAATGGACAAAGTAAGAGTACGTTTTGCTCCAAGTCCTACGGGACCTTTACATTTAGGAGGCGTAAGAACCGCATTATACGATTATCTTTTTGCTAAAAATCAGGGAGGTGAATTTGTATTGAGAATTGAAGATACAGATACCGCAAGATACGTTGAAGGAGCAGAAGAATACATTGAAGAAGCCCTTGAATGGTGCGGAATTATTGCCGATGAAAGCCCGAAAAAGGGAGGAAAATTCGCTCCGTACAGACAATCTGAAAGAAGAGATATTTACGATAAATATACAGAGCAGATCTTAAAAACAGATTATGCTTACATTGCTTTTGATACCGCTGAAGAACTGGACGCGATCCGTGCTGAATATGAAGCAAGAGGCGAAGTTTTTTCTTATGACAATAAATCAAGAAACCGTTTGAGAAACAGTATTGCACTTTCTGAAGAGGAAGTTCAGAAATTGCTGGATGAAAAAACGCCGTATGTCGTGAGATTCAAAATGCCGATCGACAGAACATTAAATCTTGTAGACATCATCAGAGGAAATTCTTCCGTGAATACCAATACTTTAGACGATAAAGTTCTTGTAAAAAACGATGGAATGCCGACTTATCATTTCGCCAATATCATCGATGACCACGAAATGGAAATTTCTCACGTTATCCGTGGTGAAGAATGGCTGCCTTCTTTAGGACTACACACTTTATTATATGAAGCAATGGGTTGGGAAGCGCCTCAGTTTGCCCATCTTTCTTTGATTTTGAAGCCTGAAGGAAAAGGAAAACTAAGCAAAAGAGACGGCGATAAATTCGGGTTCCCTGTATTTCCTTTGAATTTTAAAGATCCTGCAACAGGAAATGTTTCCAAAGGATACAGAGAAAGCGGATATCTGCCTGAAGCATTCATCAATATGGTTGCACTTTTGGGCTGGTCTCCTGCAGACGATAAAGAAATTTTATCTCTGGATGAAATGGCAAAAGAATTTGATCTGAACAAAGTTCATAAAGCCGGAGCAAGATTCAGCAAGGAAAAAGCAGAATGGTTCAATCATCAGTACATCCAGAAAACTTCGGATGATGAATTATTGAATATTCTTAAAAATTCAGATTTAAATTTAACATTGTCAGACGACAAACTGTTAAAAGTGATTAAGCTGATGAAGGAAAGAGCTACTTTCCCGAAAGACATCTACGAAAACGGAAAGTTTTTCTTCGAAGCCCCCATTTCTTATGACGAAAAAGCATCCAAAAAAGCCTGGAATGATGAAACTTCGGCAATTTTAGGGGAATTGGCTTCAAATCTTGAAGGGGCTGATTTTAATGCTGAAAATCTTAAGCAGACGGTTCATGATTTCGCCGAAAATAAAGGTCTGGGGATGGGTAAAGTGATGATGCCTTTACGTTTATCGTTGGTTGGAGAACTGAAAGGACCAGACGTTCCGGATATCATGGAACTTATTGGAAAAGAGGAGACTATCTCCAGAATAAACAATGCTATCAATAATTTTAAATAGATTTTGATAATTTTTCATAAATTTGAAAGATTTAATTTACTTCAAGAATGGAATATTTAAGTTTCGAACTTCCTATAAAAGAATTAATGGACCAATACCAAACCTGTTCTTTAGTAGGAGAAGAAAGTGGTGTTGATGTAAAATTAGCATGTAGCCAGATCGAGGATAAAATCATAGAAAAGAAAAAAGAAATCTATGGAAATCTTACCCCTTGGCAAAGAGTACAACTTTCCCGTCATCCGGATCGTCCTTACACACTGGACTATATCCACGGAATGGTGGATAAAGGCAGTTTCTTAGAACTTCACGGAGACAGAAATTTCGCAGATGATCCTGCCATGATCGGTGGTTTAGCAACCCTGGACGGTCAGAAAGTAATGATCATCGGAACTCAGAAAGGAAGAACTACAAAAGAAAGACAGCACAGAAGATTCGGAATGCCGAATCCTGAAGGATACAGAAAAGCTTTAAGACTGATGAAGCTTGCAGAAAAATTCAGAATTCCTGTAATTACTTTGGTAGATACACCGGGAGCTTATCCTGGTCTTGAAGCGGAAGAAAGAGGACAGGGAGAAGCAATTGCAAGAAACATTTTCGAAATGACGATGCTTAAAACTCCTATTTTCACCTACATTATTGGTGAAGGAGCGAGTGGCGGAGCTTTGGGAATTGGTGTAGGAAACAAAGTATATATGTTGGAAAACACTTGGTATACGGTAATTGCACCGGAAAGCTGTTCATCTATCCTTTGGAGAAACTGGGATCATAAAGAAGATGCGGCAAACGCTCTGAACCTGACTCCGAAAGATGCTTTAAGAGAAAAATTCATCGACGGAATTGTGGAAGAACCTCTTGGCGGAGCGCATTACGATCCGGAAACAACGTATCTGAACCTTAAAAATTCAATATTGCAGAACATCAAAGCTTTTTCAAAATTCACTGGAAAAGAACTTGAAACCCAGAGACAGGAGAAATTCATTGCGATGGGGCAATTTAAAGGATAAAATATAAAACCGGTTAAGAAAATTTCTTAACCGGTTTTTTTAGCTCTTTTCTCTATTCAATTATTCACTCAGATTCAGCTCAATCTCAATATCTTTATTAATCTTTTTCAGGGACGAATATTTGGCATCACAAACCATTGTGGTTAAAATATATTCCCCTTTTTCTACCAATAAAAAGTTTTGTCCGTTTGCCGGAACATCCAAATTATAATATTTTTTCCCGTTGATCTTTACAATCAGATTACATTTAGACCTGTTTTTAATATTGATATACGCTTCCTTATCCATCGGATCATTATTAAAAAGATGGGTTAGCATGGCTGCTGTCTTTTTATTCTGTTCACTTGCTCCGGAAGATTTTTTAGCCGATCCGGCAACACTCGCGTAGTTTACCGTTCTTTCCGCTTTGGAAGCATTGGCAGCAATGGTTTTAGAATTATTCAGGCTGTTGTTATCCAAAACCATCTGTTTTATTTTATCTTCACTTAAGGGTTTAATGGTTGGCTTGGCTTCAGGAGAATTTCCTGCCGTGATGATGGCAATCAGTTTTCTTTTGAAATAATCTGTTTTGGCATGTCCGGGATTTTGTTTCAGGAATCCTGCAATCACTCTTGCTTCCGCAGTGGTTTCCGCATCATTTTCTGTATAAATGATGGCGGTTTCCTTTTCCACGATGCCTTTGGATTTCGCTTTTTTCTTTTTTTGCGAAAACCCGAGAGTGAAAATGCATAAAAATATGAGGAGAAATATTTTTTTCATTAAGTAAGCATTTAAAAATTTATTAAATATACAAATAACGCAAAAAGTCATTTTTTAGTTTATCATTAAAATCATTATCTTTGCATCGCTTTAAAATTAAGCTAAAAATTAATACTAATCTTAAATAAAAAAAATAATAGATATTATGTCTTATACACCAGCTGCTGCAGACGTAGCAAAATTGAGAAACCAAACAGGTGCAGGTATGATGGACTGCAAAAAAGCTTTAGTTGAAGCTGAAGGAGATTTCGAAAAAGCGGTAGATATCCTTAGAAAAAAAGGACAGAAAGTTGCTGCTAACAGAGCTGACAGAGAGTCTACTGAAGGTGCAGTAATCGCTAGAGTAAACGAAGATAACACGTTAGGTGCTATTATCTCTTTAAACTGTGAGACTGACTTCGTAGGTAAAAACGAAGCTTTCATCGAGCTAGCTTATGAATTGGCTGAAATGGCAATTTTTGCTGCTTCTAAAGAAGAATTATTGGCTACAGATTTCCACGGAATTACTGTTGCTGAAAAATTAATCGAGCAAACAGGTGTTATCGGTGAAAAAATCGAGATCGGTGCATTCGAAAGAATTACAGGTCCTTATTTAGGAGCTTACATCCACGCTGGAAACAAAATCGCTGCCATCACTTCTCTTTCTGCAAAAGTAGACGGAGCAGACGAAGTTGCAAAATCTGTTTCTATGCAGGCTGCTGCGATGAACCCAATTGCTCTAGACGAAACTTCTGTTTCTCAGGAAACAATCGATAAAGAATTGGAAATCGAAAGACACAAACTTGTAGAAGAAGGAAAACCTGCAAACATTATCGATAATATTCTTAAAGGTAAAATGCAGAGATTCTACAAAGACAACACTTTGGTACACCAAGATTTCATCAAAGACAGCTCTATGTCAGTTGCTGACTATGTGAAGTCTGTAAATGCAGATCTTAAAGTAACAGGATTTATCAGAATCAGCCTATAATCTTTTTAAGATTTAAAAATATTGATCCCGGTGATTTTTTCACCGGGATTTTTTGTGCTTAAAAATAACAAAACCGTCTAAATATTAACCCATTATTAAATATTTAAAATTTACATCAAATGGAGTTATTTGGATAAAAATCATCATAAAAAATTGATTATTAATGCTTAGATTTGCAGCCCTTATTATTAGACATGAAAAAATTTCTACTAATCTTTTGCTCTTTTTTTTATTTAATTCTCAATGCTCAATTGGATACAGAACACTGGTTTGCGCCAATGTCGGCAAGTTCGCTTCAGGGTACTCCGGAATGCTATCTGTATTTATCCACCAATGAAACGACTCCGTTTTCGGTTCAGATTTACAACAACAATACGGTGTTTTCTACCGTTCAGGTGAGTAAAAACAATCCGGTACAAGTTACAATCCCGAGTAATTATATGATTGCCTCTACTCTATCCAATCTTTTTACACAGAGATCAATGGGATTACAGGTAAAAGGTCCTAAAAAATTCTTCGCCAATTTCAGATTTGCAGTTCCCAATCAGGCAGAAATTATCACTTCCAAAGGTTTGGCAGGAATCGGGAAAAACTTTTTCGTAGGCGTTGCCCCGAATACAACCGCAAAACCTTACGTTAATTCAACCATTGGATTTATTGCGACGGAAGACAATACAACCGTTACCTTATCCGGCTACAATCCGAACGTTATTTTCTCCGACGGTACTTCATCGCCCACAAGAACTTTTACCATCAATAAAGGGAAATCATATATTATTGAAGCTCAGAGTGATTTGTCCTCAAGCAATTTAACAGGATTAGTAGGCGCAAAAATTACTGCCAACAAACCTATTTCGGTAACCAACGGTAACTTCAACAGTATCTACACCACACAAAACAACAGCAATGTGGATATTCTGATGGATCAGGCTGTTCCTGTGGAAAGATTAGGAAAAACATTTGCCTTGGTAAAAGGAAACGGACCTGCCAATTCCGGAATGGAAGCTGCTTTAGTAATCGCTACTGAAAACAACACCAAACTTACAGTAAACGGAAACCTTTTAGGAAGTGTTACACTGAATGCAGGACAATATTACATTGTTCAGGGAACCAGCTATATCAATCAGGGGAACGGACATTACAACATGAGTATTTCTGCCAATAATAATGTCTATGTTTACCAACTTCTTGCAGGAACTTCAGGAAGTACGGTATATGCAACCGGCGGAATGAATTTCATCCCTCCTTTAAGCTGTTTTTTACCTAAAGAAATTAACGAAATCGGCTTTATCAATAAAATAGGAAGCAATTCTTTTGATACCAAACTTAATATCATTACCCAGGCAGGAGCCAATGTAACGTTTAACGGAAGTGCCATCGGCGCGATCAGCGGACCTTATCCTGTAACAGGAAATCCGGGTTGGGTAACGTATTCTCTTCAGGGCGTTAACGGAAATGTCACAGTAAATTCCACCCTTCCTGTTACGGCAGGAATTGCAGCCGGAAACGGTGCAGTAGGTTACGGGGGGTATTTTGCAGGGTTTTCATCTGTTCCAGCGATTACAAAAACCGGCGACTGCTACGCAGGAATTTTTTTACAGGTTGATAACAATTACGACACTTATCAATGGTTTTTAAACGGAAATCCAATTTCGGGAGCCACTTCTTTCTCAATCAATCCAGAATTGTACGGAGCCGGAGATTATACCTGTTTAATTACAAAAAACAACTGTGAAACCAGATTAACAGGAGTTTACAGCTATACTTTATGTCCTCCGATTTCTACAACAACCTACAATATCGGGTCTTGTAACACAAAAGTGATTACTCCGGCGTTTACGAATTCTACACAGACTATCGTTCCATCGCTTACCAGTATCATTTCACCGCCAACATCGGGAACTGCTACGGTAAATCCAACAACAGGACAAATTACTTATACCCCCAATCCTTCTGCAACGAACACTACCGATAATTTTATATGTTATGTTCAGGGGAATGGAAATCCTTTCGATTTTGAATATTTTAAAATCATTATTAATACAAATGTTTTACAAGTAAACAACGGTTCTTTAGCATCCTGTGCAGGAACCAACGGAAACGGAATTTATAATTTAACCACAGCTAACGTTTCTTCTGATCCGGGAGTGACGGTAACCTATTTTACCAATTCAAATTTAACCGGACAGATTACCAATCCTGCGACGTATTCCGGACCGGCAGGAACTGTTTATGCCAATGTGACTTCACAGTATGGCTGTTCAAAAACCGCTCAGATTACATTAACTTTAAATGCTTTACCGAATGTTAATAATGTTTCTCTGGCTTCATGTACGGGAACAGGTGGAAACGGAATATTCAATTTAACTTCAGCCAACGTTTCTTCTGATCCGGGAGTTACGGTAACGTATTTTACGAATTCTAATCTGACGGGGCAGATTACGAATCCTGCAACCTATTCAGGTCCGGCAGGAATTATTTATGCGAATGTAACTTCCGCAAACGGATGTTCTAAAACCGCTCAGATCACTTTAACATTAAATTCTTTACCCAACACGAATAACGCGACTTTAGCATCTTGCGCAGGAACCAATGGAAACGGAACGTTTAATTTAACTTCAGCCAGCGTTTCTTCTGATCCGGGAATTACAGTAACCTATTTTACCAATTCTAATTTAACAGGACAGATTACCAATCCTGCGAATTATTCGGGGACTTCAGGAATTATTTATGCCAATGTAACTTCTGCAGCAGGCTGTTCAAAAGCAGCTCAGATTATTTTAACGGTAAATCCTTTGCCTACTGTTACGAATGCTACTTTATCTTCGTGCGCAGGAACCAACGGAAACGGAATTTATAATTTAACCACAGCTAACGTTTCTTCTGATCCGGGAGTGACGGTAACCTATTTTACCAATTCAAATTTAACCGGACAGATTACCAATCCTGCGACGTATTCCGGACCGGCAGGAACTGTTTATGCCAATGTGACTTCACAGTACGGTTGTTCAAAAACCGCTCAGATTACATTAACTTTAAATGCTTTACCGAATGTTAATAATGTATCTCTGGCTTCATGTACGGGAACAGGAGGAAACGGAATGTTCAATTTAACTTCATCCAACGTTTCTTCTGATCCGGGAATTACGGTGACGTATTTTACGAATTCTAATCTGACAGGACAAATAACTAATCCTGCAACCTATTCAGGTCCATCAGGAATTATTTATGCGAATGTGACTTCTGCCAACGGATGTTCGAAAACTGCTCAGATCACTTTAACGGTAAATTCTTTACCCAACACGAATAACGCGACTTTAACATCTTGTGCCGGAAACAACGGAAACGGAACTTTCAATTTAACTTCAGCTAACGTTTCTTCTGATCCGGGAGTTACAGTAACTTATTTTACCAATTCTAATTTAACCGGACAGATTGCAAACCCGGCGAATTATTCAGGACTGGCGGGAATTATTTATGCAAATATCACTTCTGCGAATGGATGTTCCAGACAGGCACAGATCACTTTAACAACCACTCCATCGCCAAATATCAATACGGCAAATTATAACGCCAGTCTTTGTGATGATAATTTTGACGGAATCGTTAACGTGAATTTTTCAACCGTAACCCCTCAGATTGTTACCAATGCTGGGAATTTTACGGTAAGATATTATTTGAATCAGGCAGATGCAAATGCCGGAAATGGTAACACTCTGCCTGTAAACTGGACGTATACAGCAAATACAACCGTTTATGTAAGAGTAGATACAGCGGGAGGAAGCTGTCCTCCGGCTTTCGGACAGATTAATTTTAAAATCGGAAATAAAATTACGTTGCTTACCAACGTCGTGAATATGGATGTTTGCGATAATGATCTTAACGGTTCTGAAAATGCAAATCTTAATGACTATAAAAATTTATTTACCACTAATCCTGCCATTACTTTAACTTTTCATGGCACTTTAGCGGATGCTCAGAATGGCACTAACACAATTCCTGCAAATCAGACAATTACTTCACCAAAAACGTTCTATGTAAGATTTGTAAGCGGAACTGAATGTCCGAATACAGGAGTTATTAATGTAACGCTTAAATCGCCTAAAAAATCCAGTCAGCTTACTGACAAAGTGGTTTGTTCCACAGAAAAAGTGGTATTGGATCCGGGTGCGGAATTCAGTTCATATACATGGAGTACGGGAGCAACTACTCAGACCATTCTTGCTGGTGCGGGAACGTATTATGTAGATTTAGGTTTTAACGGCTGTGTTTACCGTCAGTTTGTTAATGTAACGACTTCGCATGCTCCGACAATTACCAGCATCAACGTAACGGCTTCTAATGCAACAGTAAATGTTACAGGCGGAACACCTCCTTATCAGTACTCGTTAAACGGAATAGATTATCAGACTTCCAATACATTTATCGGTCTTTCAAGAGGAATTCATACCGTTTATGTACTTGGAAAAGATGGCTGTTCACCTGTGGTTAAGGAGTTTTTAATTGTAAATATTATCAATGCAATTACCCCGAACGGAGACGGCATCAATGATGTTCTCAATTATTCTGATCTGAAAATAAAACAAAACGTGTCGATTGAAATTTCTGACAGATATGGAGCTGCTGTTTATAAATCTACAGATAAAAGCTATATCTGGGACGGAAAATCAGGAGGGCGACCTCTTCCGACAGGAACTTACTGGTATATTTTAAAATGGATTGAACCCGATACAAAACTTCCAGTTTCCTATTCCGGATGGATTTTGATAAAAAACAGAGAATAACTTTTTAATTCACCAAAAAATATTAATCCTGATGATTTTAATTCATCAGGATTTTTTATTAACATTACAGTATATTCTCAATTATTAAAAAAATATTAAATATTCAACAATATTAGCAATTATAGAAATTACTAATTAAATTTTATGTAAAAAATTGACTTTTAATACTTACATTTGCATCCCTTATTGAGAAATATGAAAAAACTTTTACTAACCATTTGTACATTTCTTTGTTTATTATTCAATGCACAGCTTGATACCGATCATTGGTTTGCTCCAATGGCTTCAAAGTCTGGCACAGGGAATCTTCAGGGATATTTATATTTATCCACCAATGAAACCACTCCTTTCAGTGTACAGATTTATAATAGCAATGCTCTCTATACAACAGTGCAGGTTAGTAAAGGAAATCCCGCTCAGGTAAATATTCCAAACAGTTTTTTAATTACTACTAATCCGTCGGATTTATTTAGCCCAAATTCAATGGGAGTTTACCTGAAAGGAACAAAAAAATTCTTCGCCAATTACAGATTTTCGGTTCCAAGTCATGCTGAAATTATTACCTCTAAAGGTTTAGCAGGTCTTGGGAAGACATTTTATGTAGGAATGGCACCTATTACCGGTGCTGCAACTTATGTCAACTCTACTATAGGAGTTACTGCTACAGAAGACAATACTAATGTTGTAATATCAGGATATAATCCCAATGTTGTTTTCTCAGATGGCTCCTCAAGCCCCACAAAAACATTTACCTTAAATAAAGGAGAATCCTATATCGTAGATGCTTTAAGTACAGATTCGGCAGTGAATCTTGATGGGTTAATCGGGGCGAAAATACAATCTTCGAAACCGATTTCCGTTACCAACGGAAATTTTAACGGAATTTATACCAATTTAAATTTCACCAACAACGATATCCTTATGGATCAGGCAGCTCCTACAGACAGACTGGGAAAAGAATTTGTTGTGGTAAAAGGAAACGGAACCATACTTTCCGAAATGGAAACCGCATTGATTGTAGCCACACAAAACAACACCCAGATTACAATTAATGGTATTGCTACAGGAATTACACTGAATGAGGGACAATATTACATGGTTCCAAGTAATAATTATATACAGCACGGAACCGGAGATAATTATAACATGAGCATTTCTGCCAATAATAACATCTATGTTTATCAGTTATTAGCGGGAGTTTCTTCTACAACCGGAGGAAATGAATACGCTACAGGAGGAATGAATTTCATCCCGCCTTTGAGTTGCTTTATGCCCAACAAAGTAGATGAAATAGGATTTATCAATCAAATCGGAAGCCAGACTTTTAATACCCGCCTCAATATTATCACCCAAACCGGAGCAACCGTAACTTTAAACGGAAATCCGATTGCTACAGCTAACGGACCTTATCCTGTAAACGGAAATCCTAACTGGGTAACCTATACTGTTCCTAATATTACTGGTACCATTACCGTAAACTCTACCAAATCCGTAACAGCAGGAATTGCAGCAGGAAGCGGCGCAGTAGGTTACGGAGGTTATTTTGCAGGGTTTTCTTCTGTACCTGTAATTTCAAAAACCGGAGATTGCTATCTCGGAATTTTGCTTCAGGTAGATAACACGTACGATAATTATCAATGGTATCTGAATGGAAATCCTATTCCGGGAGCCACTTCATATTCCGTCAATCCTGAATTATACGGCGCAGGAAACTACACCTGTATGGTTTCTAAAAACAATTGTGGTTCTTTGCTTACTGATGCCTATTCCTATACATTGTGTCCTCCGATCACAACGACAACGTATAACATTGGTTCATGCAATACAAAAGTGATTACACCTGTATTCACAAATTCTACACAGACCATTGTTCCGGGTAATACAAGCATTATTTTAGCTCCCATTTCCGGAACAGCAACCGTTAATTCTGCAACGGGGCAAATTACCTATACTCCCAATGCAGGACTTACAGCAGATACAACAGATAGTTTCATTTACTATATAGAAGGAAACGGAAGTCCTGCAAGCTTTGAATATTTTAAAATTATCATCAATACAGATGTTTTGCAGACAACAAACGCATCATTAACTTCATGCGCAGATTCCAACGGAAATGGAACGTTTAACTTAACCTCAGCTAATGTAACACCAGATTCGGGAACTACGGTACAGTATTTTACTAATGCAGCATTAACAGGAACTCCAATTGCAGCACCCGGAAATTATTCAGGACCGGCTGGAACGATTTATGCAAACGTAACATCTTCTTACGGGTGTAAAAAAGTAGCACAGATTACTTTAACGACCACTCCTTCTCCAAACATCAATACAGGCAATTATAACGCAACGCTTTGTGATGATAATTTTGATGGCATCGTGAATGTAAATTTCCCAAGCATCACTTCTGTTATTGTCACCAATTCTGCAAATTTCAATGTAAGATATTATTTACTTCAGGCTGATGCCAATGCAGGTAATAATAATACACTTCCTGCAAACTGGACCTATACAGCCAACACAACTGTTTATGTGAGAGTAGACGCGCTTACCGGAAGCTGCCCTGCTGTCTTTGGTCAGATTAACTTTACCATAGGAAACAGAATTACCTTAATTACAGGAAATGCTACAACAGATGTTTGTGATAGTGATATCAGCGGCTCTGAAACGGTAAATTTAAATGATTATAAAAATCTTTTTACAGCGAATGCAGGAGTAAGTCTTACGTTCTACTCTACATTGGCTAATGCACAGGCGGGAACCAATGCTATTTCACCGAACCAGAATATTTCTGCTCTTAGCAATACTTTCTACATCAGATTTACTTCCGCTACAGAATGTCCGAGTACCGGCGTTTTAACAATTAATTTAAAAACACCAAAAAAATCTACCCGACTTGCCGATAAAGTAGTATGTCTTAACGATACAACAACATTAGATGCAGGTTCAGGATTTACTTCCTATTCCTGGAGTACCGGAGCCACTACACAATCTATCATTGCGGGAGCGGGAAATTATTATGTAGATCTTGGATTTAACGGATGCGTGTACAGACAGTATGTGAAGATCACAACTGCTGAATCTCCTGTTATTTCTAAAATTGAAGTTTCCGGATATAATGCTACCATTACCGTTACCGGAGGAACTCCTCCATATCAATATTCATTAAACGGAATAGACTATCAGACATCTAATATTTTTACAGGTCTTTCCAGAGGAATGCACACTGTTTATGTTTTAAGTAAAGACGGATGCTCTCCGGTTATTAAAGAATTTTTAGTGTTAAATCTTATCAATGCGATTACTCCGAACGGAGACGGACTTAACGACGTACTGGATTATTCCGACTTAAGAATTAAACAAAATGTTTCAATCGAAGTCGTAGATCGTTACGGAGCTCCCGTATACAGATCATCTGATAAAAATTATATCTGGGACGGAAAAATTAATGGCAGACCCTTATCAACAGGCACATACTGGTATTTATTAAAATGGAATGAACCTGACACAAAATTACCGGTTTCATACTCCGGATGGTTATTAATTAAGAATCGTTAATAATTTTTAAACTTTCTTTTATTTTTCGTTAACATTTATTAAATATTATTTTAAATTTGTAGAAATCATAATTAATTGTATATGAGAAGATTTCTACTGTCTTTCGTATTAATAGTTTGTACGATCAATACGCTTTTTGCACAAAGAGACACCGATCACTGGATTGCCCCGTTTTATACATCTGTTACAGGGTACAACAATGCTGTATATCTTTCTACGGATTCAACCACTCCGTTTGACGTAAGAATATACAACAACAATAACCTTATTCAGACGGTTTCGGTTGCAAAAGGAGCACCCGTTTCGTATGCTATTGCCGCTAATCTCATCAATGGGACAACTACCGCAGATGCCTTTACAGTAGGCACAAAAGGTTTATATCTTAAAGGAGACAAACCGTTTTACTGTACTTTAAGATCCGCTCAGACAGCGCATGGAGAAATCATTACCTCTAAAGGTAAGGCAGGAATAGGAAAAAAATTCTATGTGGCAGCAACTCCCAGTACAGCAAGCAGTTCCGGTAATAATTTTACAGCAGGAATTCTGGCTACCGAAGACAATACATCGGTTACCGTATCATGGAACACCGCAGGTTTAGTTTTTATCGGAGGTACTCCCGGAGGAAATTCACAAACCTTTACTTTAAATAAAGGACAATCTTATATTTTAGCCGGAAATCATTTAACCTCTGCTAATTTAAATGGCTTCATCGGCGCTAAAGTAGTTTCAGATAAACCTGTAACCCTTACGAATGGAAATGCTAACGGAAACTTTGCAACAAATACTTCTGATGGCTCAGATTTAATTATGGATCAGTCGGTTCCGGTGGAAAGACTTGGGAATACATTTGCTATGGTAAAAACCAAAGCGACCAATCCAGCCCTAAACATGGAAGGTGGTATTGTAATTGCCACAGAAGATAATACCCAGATTTTTATTAACGGAGCCACAACACCTGTTGCCACAATTAATGAAGGCGAATGGTATAGAATTAACGAGACAAGCTACGTAGAACAAACTGCAGGAAGTGGACATTTTAACATGTTCATTTCAACTTCCAAAAATGTTTATTTATATCAGTTTATAGGAATTCAGGGATTCTCATACAATGGAGGATACAATTATATTCCACCTTTGAACTGCTTCCTTCCAAGAAAAATCGATGAGATCGGAAAGATCAACGAAATGCCGGGTGTTTCCGGAGTTACTTTAAAGTTAAACATCTTAACTGAAGCAGGTGCCGCCGTTACGTATAGCATCGACGGCGGAGCGGCAACTACTCCAACCGCCGCTCAGGGACCTTATCCTTTAACAGGAAACACCAACTGGGTAACCTATGCTATTGATAACCCGACAGGAAATGTAGTAGTAACCTCAACGAAAGCAGTAACAGCCGGAGTAAACGGAGGATACAGCACTGCAGGTTATGGAGGATACTTCGCAGGATTCTCTTCCATTCCTATTATTGCGAAAAAAACAGGCGAATGTGTCCCGGGGATTATTCTTGAGGTTGATGACAGCTATGAAAGCTACCAGTGGTATCTGAACGGAAACCCGATCACTGGGGCAACACAAAACGTTTATACGCCTACCGTAGCAGGAAACTATACCGTGAAAGTAACCATGGGAACCTGTCCGCCGGTTACCACTCCCATCTATAAAGTTTTTTCATGTGTAAGAAATACAACAGCAGCTCTTAATGCCTGTGCAACGAAAGTCATTACTCCCGCTTTCTCGTTCACCACAACACAGACGCCTGTTGCAAGTACGGTAACCATTCTTACCTATCCGACAAACGGAACGGCAACGGTAAACGGTGCAGGACAGATTACCTATATTCCGAATCCGGGATATTTAGGTCCTGATACTATTGTTTATCAGTTCTGCGGAAATGCACCCGAATTTATTGACTGTGAAAAGGTAACTTTAAATCTTACGGTGGTTCCATTTATTTTAACGGACACAACCATCAAAGCATGTCAGTACAACGGAAAAGGATTCTTTGATCTTACCGCAGCTAATGTAACGACATATTCACCGGTGGTGAAGAAATTCTATCCTACCCTTGCTGATCTGAACGCAGCAACCAACGAAATTACAACTCCTGCCAATTATCTTTCCGCAGCAGGAATTGTCTATGTAAAAGTAACCACCAATGAAGGATGTACAGGAAATGCTAAAATAA
Source organism: Chryseobacterium sp. C2(2020) (assembly GCF_014218915.1). Taxonomy (NCBI): domain Bacteria; kingdom Pseudomonadati; phylum Bacteroidota; class Flavobacteriia; order Flavobacteriales; family Weeksellaceae; genus Chryseobacterium; species Chryseobacterium sp. C2(2020). The sequence continues at coordinate 14,825 of NZ_JACLCT010000043.1, read as the reverse complement.
CTCTGGCTTATCTTCCGACTCCGGTGGTAACAGAAGCTACCATCAGCGAATGTTATCTTGAAAACAATGAAACAAAAGCAGCGTTTAATCTTTCGCTTGCCAATGTTTCCACAGAATCGCCGATTACCAAAAAGTATTATCCGACTTTTGTTGATGCAAGCAACGGAACCAATGAAATCCTGAATCCGTTAGCATACATTTCAGGGAATGCTTCGGTTTACATCCGAGTATACAACTCAAACGGATGTTATGCAATTGCCAAAGTAAACTTAGTGGTAATTCCTCCGAAAAGATCTACGGTTCTCGTGGATAAGATCATCTGTATCGACGGAAGAACAAATCTTGATGCAGGACCGGGATATCAGTCTTACCTGTGGAGCACAGGAGCAACCACTCAGGTATTATCAGGAGTTCCGGTAGGAGATTACTGGGTTATTCTTAAAGACAACGGATGTTCCGTAAAACAGTTTGTAAGCGTGAAAAAAGCAGTGGATCCTGTGATTTCAGAAATTGAAATTTCAAACAATACAGCAACGGTAAAAGTAACCGGAGGAAAAGCACCTTATAAATACGCCGTGGATTCGCCTACCAACTGGCAGGATTCTAATGTATTTACGGGACTTTCAAGAGGACAGCATATTTTCTATGTGAAAGATGCCTACAACTGTACCCCGATCTTTGTGGAGGTAACGGTTCCGAATTTATTAAATGCCATCACGCCGAACGGAGACAACAAAAATGACTTCATCGATTACAGCGAACTGGCATACAAGGAAAATTTAAGCTTCGTGATCTACGACCGATACGGAAATAAAATTTTTACAGGAGATAAATTCAACAATTACAAATGGGACGGTAAACATTTCGACAAGAAAATACTTACCGGAACCTATTGGTATCACATCAACTGGAACGAACCCAATAAGGAAAAAACACCAATTAAATATTCAGGTTGGATCCTTGTTAAAAATATTGACTAAGCAATACAAAAACTGAATCTTAAAGCCACGATTTTTGATCGTGGCTTTTTTACGTATTTATAACCATTTTTTTGGAAATATTATTAAGAACATATTAAATATTCTGTTATTTTTGCAAGAATCCTAATTCTATAATTATGAATAAAATTCTACTGTCTTTTGTACTGATGCTTTTCGGCATGAGTACTCTTTTTGCACAGAGGGATACGGAGCACTGGATTGCACCTTACTATGCATCCACAACAGGATATACCAATGCTGTATATCTTTCTACTGACTCTACTACCCCGTTTGATGTGAAAATCTACAGCAACAATGCACTGCTTACTACTGTTACCATCAGCAAAGGAAATCCTCAAACGTATTCGGTTCCTCTTGTAAATATAACAGCTACAGCTACAACAGATGCTTTTACTGTAATCAATAAAGGGCTTTATCTGAAAGGTGATAAGCCATTTTACTGTACTCTAAGATCTGCTCAGACCGCTCATGGTGAAATCATAACCTCGAAAGGCAAAGCAGGAATCGGGAAATTATTCTTTGCTGCTAATGCACCCAATACAACGGCAGGAACCGGATCGGGCAACAATTTTACAGCAGGAGTTCTCGCTACAGAAGACAATACATCAGTTGCAGTAACCTGGACAACCTCAGGAATTCAGTTCATAGGTGCTCCCTCCACTTTTACAGGAAATACTCAAACCTTTACTTTAAATAAAGGGCAATCTTATATTTTAGCCGGGAATAATAGTACTCCAGCAAACCTTACGGGATTTATCGGAGCCAAAATAGTTTCAGATAAGCCCATTAGTTTAACCAACGGAAGCGCCAACGGAAACTTTGGAGCAGGAGGTTCGGGCGGTTCAGATTTAATTATGGATCAGTCGGTTCCCGTGGAAAGACTGGGGAACACATTTGCCATGGTAAAAACAAGATCTACCGCTCCTGCCGAAAACATGGAGGGTGGAATTGTGATAGCCACAGAAGACAATACCCAGATATTTGTGAATGGAGGAACGACTCCACTAGCAACAATCAATGCCGGAGAGTGGTTTAGAATTAATGAAACGAATTACATTCAGCAGGGAACAAGCGGACATTTCAATATGTTAGTCTCTACTTCTAAAAATGTATATTTGTATCAATTAGTAGGAGTAGGTACTTCAAACAATACAGGAGGATACAATTATATCCCGCCTTTAAACTGCTTCCTTCCAAGAAAAATCGATGAGATCGGAAAGATCAACGAAATGCCTGGTATTTCAGGCATCACTTTAAAATTAAATATTTTAACAGAGACAGGAGCCGCTGTTACGTACAGCATCGACGGTGGACCGGCAACCACTCCAACCGCTGCTCAGGGACCTTATCCATTAACCGGAAACACCAACTGGGTAACCTATGCTATTGATAACCCGACAGGAAACGTTACGGTAACCTCAACGAAAGCAGTAACAGCCGGAGTAAACGGAGGTTACAGCACCGCAGGATACGGTGGGTATTTTGCAGGATTCTCTTCTATTCCTTTAATTGCAAAACAGACAGGAGACTGTATTCCGGGGATTATTCTTGAGGTTGACGACAGCTATGAAACCTACCAGTGGTTCCTGAACGGAAACCCGATCACCGGGGCAACACAAAACGTTTATACGCCTACCGTAGCAGGAAACTATACCGTGAAAGTAACCATGGGAACCTGTCCGCCGGTTACCACTCCCATCTATAAAGTTTTTTCATGTGTAAGAAATACAACAGCAGCTCTTAATGCCTGTGCAACGAAAGTCATTACTCCCGCTTTCTCGTTCACCACAACACAGACGCCTGTTGCAAGTACGGTAACCATTCTTACCTATCCGACAAACGGAACGGCAACGGTAAACGGTGCAGGACAGATTACCTATATTCCGAATCCGGGATATTTAGGTCCCGATACTATTGTTTATCAGTTCTGCGGAAATGCGCCCGAATTTATTGACTGTGAAAAGGTAACTTTAAATCTGACGGTGGTTCCATTTATTTTAACGGACACCACCATCAAAGCCTGTCAGTACAACGGAAAAGGATTCTTTGATCTTACCGCAGCCAATGTAACGACATATTCACCGGTGGTGAAGAAATTCTATCCTACCCTTGCTGATCTGAACGCAGCAACCAACGAAATTACAACTCCTGCGAATTATCTTTCTGCAGCAGGAATTGTCTATGTAAAAGTAACAACCAACGAAGGATGTACAGGAAACGCTAAAATTACTCTGGCCTACCTGCCGACTCCGGTGGTAACTGAAGCCACCATCAGCGAATGTTATCTTGAAAATAACGAAACAAAAGCGGCATTCAACCTTTCGCTTGCCAATGTATCCACAGAATCGCCGATTACCAAAAAGTATTATCCTACTTTTGTTGATGCAAGCAACGGAACCAATGAAATCCTGAATCCTTTAGCATACGTTTCAGGGAATGCTTCGGTTTACATCAGAGTGTACAATTCCAACGGATGTTATGCAATTGCCAAAGTAAACTTAGTGGTGATTCCTCCAAAAAGATCTACGGTTCTTGTGGATAAGATTATCTGTATCGACGGAAGAACAAATCTTGACGCAGGACCGGGATATCAGTCTTACCTGTGGAATACAGGAGCAACCACTCAGGTATTATCAGGAGTGCCGGTAGGAGATTACTGGGTCATCCTTAAAGACAACGGATGCTCTGTGAAGCAGTTTGTAAGTGTGAAAAAAGCAGTAGATCCTGTGATTTCGGAAATTGAAATTTCAAACAATACGGCAACCGTAAAAGTAACCGGAGGAAAAGCGCCTTATAAATATGCAGTGGATTCGCCTACAAACTGGCAGGATTCTAACGTATTCACGGGACTTTCAAGAGGACAGCATATTTTCTATGTGAAAGATGCCTACAACTGTACCCCGATCTTTGTGGAGGTAACGGTTCCGAATTTATTAAATGCCATCACGCCGAACGGAGACAACAAAAATGACTTCATCGATTACAGCGAACTGGCATACAAGGAAAATTTAAGCTTCGTGATCTACGACCGATACGGAAATAAAATTTTTACAGGAGATAAATTCAACAATTACAAATGGGACGGTAAACATTTCGACAAGAAAATACTTACCGGAACCTATTGGTATCATATCAACTGGAACGAACCCAACAAGGAAAAAACACCAATTAAATATTCAGGATGGATCCTTGTTAAAAATATTGACTAAGCAATACAAAAGCTGAATCTTAAAGCCACGATCAAAAATCGTGGCTTTTTTGTGACAATATATTATCACATTTAAAAACATAATTTGAATATGTTTAGAAAATTCCATTATTTTTGCATGAATCCTAATTCAACAATTTATGAATAAAATTCTACTGTCTTTTGTACTGATACTTTTCGGCATGAGTACTCTTTTTGCACAGAGGGATACAGAGCACTGGATTGCACCTTATTATGCATCCACAACAGGATATACCAATGCGTTATATCTTTCAACAGACTCCACCACTCCTTTTGATGTAAAAATTTATAACAATAATACTTTGCTAACGACCGTTACCATCAGCAAAGGAAATCCTCAATCGTATACTGTTTCTGCCAATCTTATTAGCGCAACCACCGCTTCGGAAGCATTGCAGATCATTACAAAAGGAATTTATCTGAAGGGAGACAAGCCTTTTTACTGTACATTGAGGTCTGCACAATCTTCTCACGGAGAAATTATTACATCCAAAGGTAAAGCAGGAATCGGGAAATTATTCTTTGTAGCCAACCCACCAAATACCAATGCAGGAACCGGTACTTCCAACAATTTTACTGCAGGAATTCTTGCAACGGAAGACAATACACAGGTTACCGTTACATGGAATACTTCAGGATTGGTCTTTTTAGGAGGATCTCCTTCCGGAACCAATACCCACACTTTTACCCTTAACAAAGGGAAGTCTTACATCATGGCAGGAAATAATGGCACCGCAGCAAATCTTACGGGATTTATCGGAGCCAAAATAGTTTCAGATAAACCCATTACCTTAACCAACGGAAGTTCTAACGGTAATTTCGGAGCATTAAGTTCAAGTGGTTCAGATTTAATTATGGACCAGTCGGTTCCGGTGGAAAGACTGGGGAATACATTTGCTATGGTAAAAACAAGATCTACCGCTCCTGCCGAAAACATGGAGGGTGGAATTGTGATAGCCACAGAAGATAACACTCAGATTTTCATCAACGGCGCCACCGCTCCCATTGCAACGATTAATGCAGGGGAATGGTATAGAATTAATGAAACCAATTATATTCAGCAGGGAGGAGCAAGCGGACATTTCAATATGTTTATTTCAACTTCTAAAAATGTATACTTGTATCAATTAGTTGGTGTAGGAACAGAAAATAATACCGGAGGATACAATTATATTCCGCCTTTGAACTGCTTCCTTCCGAGAAAAATTGATGAGATCGGAAAGATCAACGAAATGCCAAGTGTTTCTGGGGTAACCATGAAGCTTAATATTCTTACAGAAGCAGGAGCGGCTGTTACTGTGAATGGAGCAACTCCAACCGCTGCGCAGGGACCTTATCCTTTAACAGGAAACACCAACTGGGTAACTTATGCTATTACAGGAATTACCGGAAATGTAACGGTAACCTCCACCAAAGCGGTAACAGCCGGAGTGAATGGAGGCTACAGCACGGCTGGTTATGGGGGATATTTTGCGGGATTCTCTTCCATTCCTTTAATTACAAAACAAACCGGAGACTGTATTCCGGGAATTGTTCTTGAGGTTGATGACAGCTATGAAACCTATCAATGGTATCTGAACGGAAACCCTATTCCGGGAGCCAATTCAAACAGTTATACGCCGACAGTAGCAGGAAATTACACCGTAAGAATTACAGTAGGATCTTGCGTTCCTGCAATAACGCCTGTCTATAAAGTATATACCTGTCTTCAGCAGTCTACGAAAGCGCTTACGGTTTGTGAAGGTTATCAGGCAGTAGTTCCTGCCTTTACAAATTCTACACAGACGTATGTTCCGAGTACGGTAACGATTGTTACGCCTCCAGCAAATGGTTCTGCTGTTATTGATCCTAATGGAGTAATTATCTACACCCCAACTTTTGGTTTTACAGGTACAGATACAATAGTTTACAAATTCTGTGGAAACGATCCTGATTTTACAGATTGTGAGCAGGTAACTTTAACGTTTACCGTTTCTGCAAGCCCTACTGTAACGGATGCAACACTGAGATCATGTTTTATTCCGTCTAATCCTGCTACGGCATTATTTGACCTTACAACAGCTCTTGTATCTACCACTACAGGAATTACAAAAAAATATTATCCTTCTTTAACGGATGCACAGCTCGGAACCAATGAAATCCTCAATCCGGCGAACTATGTTGCACCCAACGGAGTCGTTTTTGTGAAAGTAAGCAACGCAAACGGATGTTTCAGAATAGCTAAAGTTACTTTAATTGTTCTTCCGCCTGTATATTCCAGTGTTTTACAGGAAAAGATTATCTGTATTGAAAATAAAACAACTTTAGATGCAGGTCCAGGATTTACAGCGTATTTATGGAGTACAGGTGCAACAACACAGTCGATCAGTAACGTTACCACAGGAACTTACTGGGTAGATCTGAAAACAGGAAATTGTGTAACGAGACAGACGGTAAAAGTCTATGCTTCGGAGCAGCCTGTTATTTCAAGCATTGATATTTCCAACAATACCGTTACGGTAAATGTATTGGGAGGAACAGCTCCTTATCAATACTCTATTGATAATATTCATTGGCAGGATTCCAATGTATTTACCAATGTTCCGAGAGGAAACAATACATTCTATGTAAAAGATTCCTACAACTGTAATCCAATGCAGGTAGAAGTTACCGTACCGAATCTTATCAACGTGATTACTCCGAACGGAGATGGCGTAAATGATATGATTGATTATTCTGCTTTAGGAAACAAGAAAAACCTTGTATTCAATATTTACGACAGATATGGTACAAAAATGCATGAAGGAAATAAGGAAAACGGATATAAATGGGACGGCTCAGTAGGCGGTAAAAAAATACCTACAGGAAACTATTGGTATGATGTAAGCTGGAACGAGCCAAACGGCAAACAGACCCCGATTAAATATTCCGGATGGATCTTAGTGAAAAACAGAAATTAAGCTTATATATTTCTTTAAATAATACTCTGAAAACCATGATTTTGATATCATGGTTTTTTTTATTTTTTTAAGCTCAGAATGCTTTTTATTATTAAATTTGTGTTAAAGGCAATATCTGAATGAAGAAAATTCTATCTTTTCTGTTTTTACTTCTGTTTTTCACCTCTACTTTTGCACAATTGGATAGAGAACACTGGTTTGCACCCATGGTAGACCGCACAGGAAATTCAAATCCCAATCAGAAACTATATCTTTCTACTAACCGTACCACCCCTTTTCCGGTAGAAATTTATAACAACAATACTTTAATTGCCACAGCAACGATCAGCAAAGGAAATCCTCAAAAAGTTGATATTTTAAGAGATTATATTATTACATCACAGCAGACAGATCTTTTTACTCCAACAACAAAAGGACTTTATGTAAAAGCAGAATTTCCCTTCTACGCCAACTTAAGATTTTCAGTATTTAATCACGCTGAAATTATTACATCCAAAGGAATTCCTTCCACCGGAAAAACTTTTTACGCAGCCAATGCTCCCCTCTCTGTAAGTAATTCTATCCTGAATTTTATGACGAGTGTTCTGGCTACTGAAGACAATACCACCGTTACCATAACAGGATATAAACCCACCGTACAGTTTTCAAATGGAACAACGGGAGCAACCAATCCTACCATTACGTTTAATTTAAATAAAGGGCAATCCTACATCATCGACGGAATCGGAAATATTACAGGAAATTTTGACGGATTTATAGGTGCTAAAATTACAGCTAATAAAAACATCAACGTTACCAATGGAAATTTCAACGGACAATATGCAGGAAACTATCCTCAGAGTTCTGATATCCTCATGGATCAGTCGGTTCCCGTAGATCGTTTGGGAAATGAATTTGCTTTGGTAAAAGGTAACGGAAGCATCGGTTCGAACATGGAAGGCGCTTTGGTAATTGCCACCGAAGACAATACGGAAATCCGTGTAAATAATGAAGTTGTTCCTGTTGCCACTTTAAACACGGGACAGTATTTCATGATTCCGGATTCCAAATATCAGCTTCAGGGAAGCGGACATTATAATTTATACATAAAAACAACCAAAAACGCCTATATTTATCAGGTTCTTGCGGGTGCAAGTACCGCAGGAAATGAGGTGGCAACCGGTGGATTCAATTTTATTCCGGCACTCAACTGTTATTTACCGAAACAGATTAACGAACTTGGACTAATTGATGAAAACTTTGTGTATTCCAACGGAAATCCGAATGGTATTTTAAATGTTCCCACGAAACTAAACCTTATTACGGAAAGAGGTGCAATAGTTACCGTAAATGGAGTTACCCCTCCTATTTCAACAGGTCCTTTCAATATGACGGGAACTCTTAACTGGGTAACTTACGGCATCCCGAATACTGCAGGAACAGTAACCGTTGTTTCGTCTAAAGCAATAACAGCGGGAATCAACGCTGGAAGTGATGCAGTAGGATATGGTGGTTTTTTCGCAGGATTTCCTACACAGCCTGTCATTTTAAAATCCGGTGGAGACTGTGCTCCGGGAATAATACTTACGGTAGATCCTGTAATTTATGACACCTATCAATGGTACGTCGGTGGAGTTTTAATTCCGGGAGCAACAGGAGCTTCTTACTCACCCACTCAGTCCGGTTATCACACCTGTTCGGTAACGATGGGAAGCTGTGCTCCATTAATCACGGCACAGTACAAGGTACAGAACTGTACAAAACTGTCTACCGCGACCTATGATGTCTGTACCACAAAAACAATTACTCCTGCATTTACCAGTTCTACCCAGACTCCGGTTCCTTCTACAGTTGCAGTGCTTACCGCTCCGACTTTAGGAACAGCAACCGTAAATGCAACGACAGGAGTCATTACTTATACCGTTACGAATCCCGGAACTGCAGGAACAGACACTTTCACGTATACATTCTGCGGAAACAATCCTGATTTCCCTGACTGCGAAACTGTAACTGTTACTATTAACATTCAGGTTTTAACGGTGAATAATGCAACATTAAAAGTCTGTGATAACGGATCGGGACAGGGAATATTTAATTTAACAACAGCCAATGTTACCAGCAATTCTCCGGTAACCATTACCTATTATACGAATCTGTTGGATGCCCAGAACGAAACTCCGGGAACCGCAATTACCAATGCAACTTCTTATACCGCAACAAACGGAACCATTGTGTATGCCGTTGTAAAAAATACACTTGGATGTAAAGCCATTGCCCAGATTACGCTTAATCTTTATCCTTTTGCCAACGTTCTTAATAATTATACCGGAACTTTTTGTGATGATAATCTGGACGGCGTGGTGAATGTAATTCTGCCTAACATCACCCCTCTTGTTTTAAACAATCCGACTTATTTTACGAATGTAAGATATTACGCCAACTTAGCAGATGCCAATGCCGGAAACGCAAATACATTACCGAATAACTGGTCTTACACAACCACCACTACAATTTATATAAGAGTAGATTCTCCGGACGGCTGTCCTCCTGTTGTGAAGCCGCTTGTTTTTGTTATCGGAAATAAAATTTCGTTAATTAAAACCACACACACCATTACGATGTGTGATGATAATCTGGACGGTACAAAAGTGATTGATCTGATGCCTTATATCAGTCAGTTTACAACAGATCCTTCTGTTACCGTGACTTTTCACCCTACTCTTCCGGATGCTCAGAACAACACGGCGCAGATTGTAAATCCAATGAATTTATCAGGAACGCAGACTATTTTTATAAGATTTGAGAAATCCGGAGTCTGTCCTAATATTGCTTCAATTACCGTTACGATAAAAACTCCGAAATCGTCACTTATTCTGAAAGATAAAGTAGTTTGCCCTAAAACATTAACTACTTTAGATGCAGGACCGGGATTCGACAGTTATCTATGGAGTACCGGAGCAACCTCCTCTTCAATCGGAAATGTTGCGCCCGGAAATTATTGGGTAGATCTTACTGCAGAAGGCTGTACTTACAGACAAAGTGTAACCGTTACAGAATCTTCTCTTCCGGTTATCACGATGATTGAAATAAACGGAAGTACCGTAACGATAGGAGCAAGCGGTGGAACTCCGCCTTACGAATATTCTCTGGATGGCGTAAACTGGCAGAGTTCAAATGTTTTCATGAATGTTCCGAGGGGAAATCATATTATCCACATTCGAGACACCAATCAGTGCGAGGAAGTAACCAGACCATTTGTTATTATTAATCTTATCAATACAATTACGCCTAATCTTGATGGCTATAATGATGCTATAAATTATTCTGAATTAATGAATAATGACAACATTATCTTTAGAATTTTTGACCGTTATGGAGCAGAAGTATTTCGCGGAGTGCCTTCCAACAGATTTACCTGGGACGGAAGAGTCGGAGGAAGACTGGTAAACACAGCAACGTACTGGTATTTCATAAGCTGGACGGAATTTGGAGGTACAACCACTGTAAAATATACGAGTTGGCTTTTGGTAAAGAATTATTAATCGGAATGAAAAATCATTAAAAATTTTCACACATTTTATATTTAAATGCATCCTTATAACATTCATTAACAATTCCTCATTAAAGTTTAATATAACTTTAACCTGTTTTCACTACTAAAATAGGTATAGTTTGTTGGTTTTCTGCGTAATTTTGCGGTATTATATGAAGAAGTTATTTACTCTGCTGCTGTTGGTTTTTCTGGCAAAAATTAACGCACAAACATACTCCGGAGAAGTTTTTCTAAAAGATAATTCTGTTTTGTATCTGAACCAGATGTATGTTACGAATCTTACTACCCTGAAAACTGTTTTAAGTGATTATAATGGTGATTTTTCTATCTCTGCCAATCCGGGAGATGTGATCCGTTTTACATCGATTATTACAGAGCGAAAAGATATTAAGCTGACGCCTCAGATGATGGATCAGAAAAATCTGGTTGAACTGAAAGTGGCGTATCACGATATTCAGGAAGTCATCATCAGCAGGTTTAAACCTACGGGTAACTTACGCTATGATGTTAATTCAATAAGAAAAGAAGATAAGGCTTTAGCGATTAAAAAAGTCATTGGTCTTCCGGAACCTAAAGGAGACGGAACTCCACCGCAGCTTCCTGTTGCAGGTCTTCGCGATGGCGGACTTACCTTCAGCCTGGAAAGCATTTATGATATTTTATCCGGAGAAAGAAAGAAAAAGCAGCGCTATGTAGCCTACGAAAAAATGAATAATTCCGTAACGCAGATTAAAAATTATTTGGGAAAAGATTATTTTACAAGATTCAAAATTCCTGAAAACTTAATTGATAACTTCCTGCAGTTTGTCTATACTTCAGAAAATATCGAACCTTATGTTCTTGCCGGAAATTTTGAGGCGATAAAAATCCCTATAGAAAAATATCTTCCGATTTACCAGAGAAGATTAAGGAATTCTCATCTTCAGGATGTTCTGAAATAAAAATTTCCATCATACGAATTAAAAAAATGTACATTTTCCAACTGGGATGTACATTTTTTTGTTTTACTTAAAATAATTTTTAAATTTAGAAAAAATTGATTGTTCATTACAGTTGGTGTAATTTTCGCTGCAATTTTGGATACTAATGCCTTAAAAATAAATCAATTAAACGAGAAAATATTTTACTTTTACACTTTAATACCAGTGAATGAAAAAGTTATTTATATTTTTTAGTATGATTCTGTGCATCACTCTTTCCGCTCAGTCGAAAGGGAAAGATTACAGTGAAATTTTAAAGAGTAAAAATATTTACGAAATTAATGCTTTCCTGAGAGATGCTCATCCCGATGATCCGCGAAGATCTATACTTAAGCCTCGTGTGATGGAAATGATGAAAGAATACATAAAAAATGCCCAACCCGGTGACCAGAAAGTAAAGCAGATGCAGGACTGGCTTGCTATGCTGAAGCGAAGACCTTCTACCAAAATATCTTTCGATGAGATGAATGCCCTCATCAAGCAGAAACAGATTGCAAAATATCAGAAAGAACTGCAGGTGGGTCAATCTGCGGTAGTGTACACACCAAGCAATCCTAAAAACGTATACATTGCTCCTGCTGCTCCTTCCACAACATCTGCAAACACAAAACCTGTTGCTGCCATTCCTGATGCGGAAGCTTCTGAATTTAATATGCTGATGGCGGAAAATCCGACGGAACATAAAAACAAAACGGTAAAAATCCTTAACTCTCTTTTCGATAACGACCCCAATGCGAAAGAATGTATTGTGATGATCGAAAATAAATCGGACTGTAATATTATTGTACGAATAGAAGGAATCGGGACCACGAAGTACAGGCTTCCTGTTCCTTCGCACGGCGACAATTCGATTGTGGTACAGAAAGGTGATTATCTTTTTACGAGTATTGTCTGCGGAGCTCAGTACGCCTCACAGAAAACCATCCAGAAACCCATCATGGTTGCATTGGGAAGTTCTATGAGAAAATAACGCAGTTAGCTGTTATTTTCAGGTTTAAAAATGAAGCATTTGCTTAAAATTAGTTATTTTTGCAGGATTTTATAAATGTCTCATGGGTAAAAATAAATTAGCAAGATTCGCAGAAAACAAGATATTACCAAACGTTATTCAGCCAACACGGGAAGATGCTTTAAACGGTTTCGATCTTAAAGGAAAATGGAGAACAGATTTCTTTAAAAACGACAATCCTATTGTTTTAGAATTAGGCTGCGGAAAGGGAGAATATTCTGTAGGTCTTGCAAAAACATTCCCTGAGAAAAATTTTATCGGAATTGATATTAAAGGGGCAAGATTCTGGTTTGGAGCCAAGGAAGCTGTAGAAAACAATATGAAGAATGTGGCTTTTCTGAGAACCCAGATTGAACTCGTTGATTATTTTTTCGGAGAAAATGAAGTGGATGAAATCTGGATTACATTTCCGGATCCACAAATTAAATACAAGCGTACAAAACACAGATTAACGCATCCTGACTTTTTAGAAAGATATAAGAAATTCTTAAAACCCGGAGGAATTATTCACCTGAAAACAGACTCGGAATTTCTTCACGGCTATACTTTAGGATTTTTGCAAGGAGCAGGTTATGAAATCATTACCGCACACCACGATATTTACGGAGCTTTAGAGTATGATCCGAATACTCCGCATTTAAGAGATATTAAAACGTATTACGAGGAGCTTTTTTCTGCTAAAGGAAAAACAATAACGTATATTAAATTCAGAATTAACTAAACAACAAAACACATCATGAAAAAAAATTCAGTATTTCCAGACTCTTTACAAATTTAACTTATCGGTAGTTTTTTAAGTGATAAAATTCACATAAACAATTAAAGGCTGTAATATTCTACACCCTTGCATTTTCACGTACAAACACAAAATTATAAAGATAAGTGATGAAAAAATTAATGTTGATTATTTCGACGGGAATTCTTGTATGCTGTAACACAGCTCAGGTACAAAATAAATCCCAGAATATTTTAGAAAGCAAAAACATCAGTGAAATAGAAGAATTCCTGAAAACTGCGCATCCGGATGACCCAAAAAGAAGCGTATTAAAATCCAAGGTGATCGCCTTAAAAAACTCGGAATGGACAAAAGGAAAAAAGGATGCTAAACCGATGGAAGCAAGACCTGTTATTTCCGAAATTTCTTCTAGCCTAATGAAGAATTCTAATGCCTCGGAAACGGAGGATTTTAAACGCCTGATTGCTTCTACACCCGCTGAACATAAAGACAAAACCGTAAAACTGCTTAATGCGATGTTTAATGAAGATATCAGCAGCAAAGAAGTGATTCTTTTGTTTAAAAATAATTCTGACTGTAATATCGTTTTAAGAATTCAGGGAAAAGATTTCTATAATCTTGCAGTACCGGCGAAAGGAGAAAATTCTATCGTAATTAATAAAGGAAGTTATACTTTAACGAGCCATGTCTGTGATGTTTTATATTCCTCACAGAAAGAAATTAAGAAAAGTATTTTTTTAACCATTAATAATCCTGTTCAGACTGGAAAATAAATTATGACGGGCGAGTAAGTAAAAGTTTTAAATTTACACCAATAAAATTTTGTTATGAAAAAGCTTTTTCCTTTTACGGTTATGATCATCATTGTCTTAAACAGTTGTGAGACTACTCACTACAGGACAACCAGCGGTTCTGTAAAAAATCTTAAGACAAATTCAAACGCAGCTAACATAACCTCTACTGCAAATCAAACAGAATTAGAATATCAGACTTTACTAAAAACGTACAAATCTGAAACGGCGGCAGTTTTAACGGATCTTTTAAACGGTTCCGAAGACAGTCCGAATACATCAATTACTGTTGAGAATAATTCCCGCTGCAATATGGTTCTTACGATTAGCGGAAATAATTATTTTAAGAAAATCCCTATTGGTGCCAATAAAATTGGCTCGGCAATGGTTCCTAAAAATCAGAATTACAATATTTCCGGAATGGTTTGTAATTCAGTTTACAATAAAACAAAGTTCATCAGTTCATCTTATAATGTGACGCTTTCAAATTAACAGGAAGCTTTATTAAAAACAAAAAAAGACCGCTAAAATTTGAGGTCACTGAAAAACCTTTCATTTTACGACAGCCTATTTATTTAGGATGAAAAATAAGAGCTTATTACAAGATT
>NZ_JACLCT010000042.1:0-39309 GCF_014218915.1 Chryseobacterium sp. C2(2020) | reverse complement strand
AAAATTTTTTGAGCTTTGAGGGCTCAAAATTTTTCAGAATAACTTTTCTACTTACACAGTTAGTAGGACACTACCTTTCCGAGCCATTTAATGCGATTACTGCAATGTTTTTTGTAGCTATAGCTGTTTTTTGGACAATTAAAATAAAAGGTAATTTGGGTAATGGTTCAGGTATGGAGTTAATTAAAAACTCCATATCTAAACCATTACCCTGTAATTTTGATTCTTAAATAAATACTTAAATTGTAGGATCTATTTCCTCACCGATCTTATCAAGATATGTTTGCAAATTGATAGCTGGTACTGTTCCTATAGCTTGCTGAAGATATCGTGTCAGCTGCATAAAGAATGTTACCAATGAATTTTCTGGCTTACTAAAAGTTAGCTCTTTGAATGTTCTTGAATTGTAGTAGTCATGATAGCGTTTCTCAAAATCAATTTCGTTTCTCAAGCTGATATCCTCTTCACCATCATAGTCAATTGAGAAGCTTCCGTAATCAGCTATACAACCAAAGTCTATGGTTTTAAAACCTGTTTGAGCTTTTAGATGTTTTTCTATGGTTGAGGTTTGCTTGATAGTATTGGTGCTAGTTAATATTCCTCCCAAAATTTTGGTTAAAGGTCTTGCCGGAACCACTGCTCCGGAATTAATCATTTGTGTTGTAGTTCGTTTTAGGACTCTAACACTTTCAATTTTTTCTGCTGCATACTCAATATAGCTTTTACCATCTACTGTTCCCTTAAGATCCGGCTTAACTTCAAATACTGCGTATACGCCTTCTGCTGGTATGTAATGAAAGCCATTCTGCGAAAATATAAAAGGAGTAAACCAATTATCATAGATTACGATGTCGATCTGATGACTGGTATTTCCTTCATGATCAATAACAATTGCTTTATCTACGCTATATCGATTGGGTAAATATTTACTCAACCATTCGATCCAAGCATTTTCCAATGAATCTCCTTTAGATCCTGGATGATTAATGAATTCTCTATTGGTGCTAAGTTGTGAAATCATTTGGCTTTGAAGACCATTGAATAACATTTTAAGATCAATTTTTTTACTCATATGCAAATAGTTTTTTTTCTGAGTAATAGTAAAAAGTAAAATTTTGCATTTTCTTTTTACTAATACTTATAATTAATAGTAATGGGTTTTTGATTTGGACTCCATCGGATTCTGCTGTTTCAGTCATGGCATTGAGATCAGTTCCGCTGTACATCGTTGAACCATCAGGATGAGAATGCCATTCGCCAATATAATATCTGCTGTTTTCCTGATATTCTTTTATAAAAAGTTTTTCAAGATCTTTGGTAGACCTCTGAAATAGGACAGGAGATGCTTTGTATTTATAAGGTAGAATAATAGATTCTATAACTACAGATTTAAAATCTTCAGAATATTTTCCCAGTAGGAAACCTCCAAACTCGTTAGGATAATGTTGAACAGCAATCGTTTCAATTTCCTTTAGTAGAGATTCTTCCAGTACGATCTCTAAATTGTTATGCGTATTTTTAAGTATCAATATTCTATAATTTTTAAGGAATTGTTATTTTCCTGGATAACGAAATTGTTGAATGCTTTCTCTCCCGAGAAAATTCTATTGATTTGTTTAAAAGCCATTTGAACCAATAATGCAATATCGTTATAAGATGCTTTGAATGTCGGACTCCAACAACCCGTCGGTTCGTACATGTCATCCACATCGTTTTCGAGAACGTTCGAGAACTGATTGTTTACAAAATTGTAGATGTTTGGATAAAAGGCACAAACTAACTCGTTAGCATGATTAGTTAACGATATATTGATAAGCTTTGAGCGAAGCGTTAGTTTGTTTAATACGTACATCAAATCATTGTCGGTTGAACAGTCAAAAATAATATCGTATTTATCCAGATCTGACGTAATGTAGGCTCGTAAATTTTCATCTGTATAAAATGATTTGATATACTTTTCGAAGTAGTCATTATTAATTTGATGGGAAGTTACAAAAGGTGAGATCTCATAAAGTGAGCCTGCTAACTCAAGAATCTTATTATTGATTCCTTTTGAAAAGCGATATTCTGATCTACAGACATTTTCAGGCTCTTTAATATCATGATCAATGAAGTCAATAAACCTGCACCCTGACCTTGTTAACGTCGTTGCAATCATGCTACCAACAGCTCCTACACCTATAATAAGAATTTTTGCTTCCGTAATAGAATCACAAAATTTACCGCGTCCAAAAAAATATTCGTATGACGCATTTCTGGAAATACCCCAGTGAATGGGCGCATCAACAATGCCAGTATGCCATCTACCCGTTTTCCTTCCTTCATTTCGCTCAGGAACACCCTTAATCGGAAATTTTCCCACTTCCATTAACGCTACCTGCCAATGAACTTCCGTGCTGTTAATTTTATATCCAAGAAAAAACGGGATCACCTTTCCGTAATCTTCTTTAGCACACTTTTCCTCAAATTCATGAAGCATGGTTAGAATATCTTGAGGGAGATCAAGCTCGGCCCAAGTGGAATGGGCAAATCGATTATATTTTGCAGGCGGATTTTCTCGGAAAAGATAAATTCCTTCCCGGTCTGTAGGTTGCTCAAAATAAAAATCGTTCCAGGAACATTTCTTCTTTAAATCAGGAAATGTCTCAAAGTATTTTACGTAAAAATTATAAATGTGATCTTTTTTGTGATATCCATCATGCAGTAAAGACAATTTTACAATTCCTATTTCTCCCTCTTGAAATACTTTACCCGTTGATGTGAAAGTAAATGAATATTTATCACCTTTAACTGCAGAGTCTTGTACAACCAGATGTTCATATTTTTGGTCTGTCTCCTTGTTAATGTAGTACTTAATAATCCATGCCTTCAGAGCATTAAAGTCAATCCAAATCTTATTCTCAAGATCTTCACTATGTGCAGTATGTATACATATGTTTCCGTTTGCCATTACGTGATTGTACTGAATCAAATCAGAATTAAAAAATGTAATGGATTCGGAACTATATGTTTTTAAAGGGTATTCCTGAGTTATTAAAAAATCAAACAATAATGGATTTTCCAGTTCTTCAAAAGCAATTTCTATATTACCACTAATAAAGAATTCCCCTTGTTCTATGCGATTGATTTTGCTTACAAAGGGAATTTCTGATATTGCGGATTTTATTTTTTCTAACCTCACTCTATCCAAAACGCTGATCATCTTTTGGTATGGAAAGTCCTGAAGATCCTTTCAGTCCATATGATTCTGTTGTATCAAAATCTTTATTGGCTGGAAAATATGTTTTGATGTTTTCAGAATTTTCAGTTATCCTATCAATTATATTCTTCATTTTGTTAGATAAATTCTGGCGATCAAACCAACTGAGGTTTTTCATCAAGTCATTACTTGGGTTGCCAGGATCTTTTAATGTGAAGTCCTCACGAGTTACATTATCTTTTATGTACCTTAATACGCCTTCCGTTTTGTCCCATAAATTTCCTGTAATTGTTGACTTATCAAATGCTTTTAACGTAAAAAGCTCCATCAAAAAGGATTTGTAGGATTCGCTGTTAGAGTGCTTCCAGATTTTTAATAACCTTATTATTTTTCTTTCGTCGTCTCTTGATTTAATGGTGTCTATTTGTGACTGAATATTTGTTTTCATGTAGGTACCTTTGCTGAATCCCCAGGTATCCTTATTGAAATAAATATTCAGATCCCGTACGTCTAAATAGGAATCTACGCTGATTTCTCTTCCCGGAACAACATCAATGCTGATCTGGTCTCCATCTTTATCAGCTTTGAAAATTACACCAATAGAAACCTTTTGCTTCCTTACCGTTGCAAGTCCAGTATCCTCATATTTCTCATATAAGAAATCATAAACTGCATTGTACATTTCTTCAATCGTAGTAAAACTGTTTCTCTTGAACGGAACAACAACATCTAAATCGAATTTTATGTTGATTGCTGTATGCTTTCCGAAAGAACCTGAATTTAAAGGACTATAAATATCAGAAGTGTAATGTTCCTCCAGTGCTTCTTTTATATCATCCCTTTTATCTCTGAATTTTTGCACTAACTTATCAATATGACTCATGCGATGAGTCTCCAGTACATTAGCCAAATGTTCACTTCTGTTAACTGCCATAAAATGTTTATATTTTTAATGTTGAATTTCTCAAATCTAGTACCGATTAGAATTTCTGATATGATTTATGTCATATGTCGTCGCTTTCTGACATCATGTCGGATAATAAGCTGTAAAATGTTATTTATCAAACAATTGTTTAGCATTTTTTGTCACATAAGAAGGAGTATGTTGCAAGAACAATAACATAATCAATTATAACTTTGAATTTAGTTTATCAAGAAATATTGGAATCACATTTCGGAATTTCAAAAAACTCTTTGGTCAGCAAAACCATTTTTAAAGTGATCCACCATACATAAACTCCATAATGATAACTTTCTGCAGGTGATGCAAGACCATGGCAAATTTTATTGCGGAAGTTTGCGCTGTTACCATCAATCAAAAAACTGTTTAATTCAGATAAAAGATCTTTGTTGCAGAGTCCATCCAGCATATTGCCAGATTCTTTCAAAGAAAGAAGGGAGCCCAAAGTATTATCATGCTGAACAGCTTCATCAAGTTTAATCGTATTCCTACCATTTTTTTCGACGATGTTCTTCAGACAGTTTTCGATTTGAGGAATTAAGAGATGCCCTGCTGTCATAAAGTTGTTCTGAAAACCCAAGTAGAGTCCTTCAAGAAAAAATGCTTCACGACCTTCTGGAATAAATGGACTTCTTTCGGTCATTAAAAAACTGGCAAGAGCATTCTTGGACATTGAATGCTTCTGGATCATTCTATCTGTAATCTTAATGACTAAATCAATGATAACATTTCGACAATGGTCCCTAGCTAAATTAATATAGAACTGTTTTTCATCTGTGGAGCCACTTATTGTACCTTTACCAGTGATATGAACATATTTGTCGAAGAATTGTCCAAAAGATGAATTGGGATTATTGTCTGACCATACAGATAGATTTTTCTCATCCAAAATTGGAAGATGTAGTAATGCTGTTAGCCCACTTTGGAAATCAACAATTTCTAAACTATCAAGCCATTGTGTATAATCAGATTCTAATTTAGTACTTATTGTCATCTTTTTGAGTAGTTCATAAAAACCTTTTTGTTCATTTTTTATTTTCTCAGAAAGTCGATTCTTTAAAACTGTCTGATCAGCAATTCCTTTTATTTCTTTTAGTGCTTCCGTGTATAAGTCAAGAATGGTTGGGTAATAAGTTCTTTCTTTTTTTTCCGAGGTAAGTAAGTCTCCTTCTTTTTCAAGATAGAGAGCATTTTGTATCCTCATATCATTGTTGGTAAAGTGTTTTAATTTATTTAAAATCTTAATCTGCCATTTTATTGCACTATAATTGTTTTCACTTTCATGCTTGCTTAAAAGCCTTAAAGAAATATTGGTAAGTAAATGCTTTGAATGATTCTCAAGCAAAAATTCTGACGTACTGACCAGTGAGAATTGATAATAAGAAGAATCTAAATTACTAAAAATAGTAATGGTTTTTTCTTCAAAATCAACTAACCTATCTTTAAATATGGATTTTACTTTTCTGATCAATTCCAATGATCGCAAAAAGTAGTTTAATTCCTGTGTCTTATGATACAATTCTTCATAAAGGCCAATAGCTTTTTTAATACTGTTGATTTTATCATCACCACCACTGACAAAATTGAAATCATGTAATCTGGCTAAAATCTCTTTGTTATCAGTTTTTATCGTTGGGATAGTGAAATCTTTATCGTCAGTAAAAATTTTAAAAGACTCGCCGTTTATTGGACTCCTTACAAGCGAAAGTAATTTTTTTATTTCCTGATCTTCCGGAAACAATTGAGCGATGCGGTAAAGTTCACTACATAATTCTCTTGAGTATATATTTTCAGGTATTTGATAATCGTTGGACATTTTCTATTGTTTTTAAATACAAGAAGATTGCATTTTGTACTCAATTTTAGCCTATAGCCCTTTTGGGTTAGTTGTTTAATTGTAAAATTAAAAAGATAAATGTGATAGAAATTACGGTAAGCCGTAAGGATTTTATTTGCTTTCTATTATGGCAATTAGCTCTTTCAATTGTTTGTCGTAAATAGTAGTAAAGTCCTTGATAAAATTAGTAGTCTGAATATCTAAAGACTCAAGCTTCACTCTTACGTCCTTATCTATTTCTATAAATAATTCTTCAAAGTTTAAATTTTTTAGGCTATCAAAGTTTTTCTTTTTTAATTTCTTATGAAATTCATAGAAGTGATTCTCAATTTCAGATGTTTTCCCAAGTAGTCCATACCTTTGGAGAGTGGTATTTAGATTCTTTTGGTCGCATTGACCATAATCCAGCATACATAGGGCAAGATGTTCATCGGAATCGGTTAATAACAGTTGGAATAAACAGCCAAAATAATTGTTGCTAAAGTTATGAGCCAGTCTGTCAGGCGACATCCTTGCACTATTTTTATAACCTGGTGGGGGTAGTGGTACAATAAAGCCTTTAAAACCATTTTTGCATTCAGCGCAAGGCTGGATTTGTAGATCCATAATTTTAAAACCTTCAATTTCTTTTGTACTCTGCTTATACGCTATAAAGTGACCCAGTTCATGAAAAAAAATGGTCTTAATCTTCTCAAAGTTTTTTTCTAAAAAATTCATATTCAATGTCGGATGAAGGTCATGTTAAAGGTTGAGTTTCTAACCAATTCTATTCTTTATTAGTAAAATAACTTTATCAAAAAAAATTGTATTATGAAATTTGTTGAATACTCTGCAGATGAGTAAATCAACAACTATCAATCCGCAATAGATAATTTTATGAAAAATTAATTCTCACTTTTGGGGCTCAAATGTTCCAAACTAAAGTAATAAAAATCATTTCTGATATTATCTCTTGTCTGTCTGTTTTTAACAATAACAGGCATCTTATGTCTTCTTGCTAGTTCAGCCACAGGTTTTTTATTGGAATAAAATTTTTGAAGTAAATTTTCTGTTACTGACATATCTTGGTTAGGATCTTCAATATAATAATGATCTATTTCTATTTTAGCTGTAGATCTCTCTAAATAAAATAAATGATTCTCCAAAGTTCGTCTTTCTAACTTTGGGTTGTCGTCAATTCTGAAA
Source organism: Chryseobacterium sp. C2(2020) (assembly GCF_014218915.1). NCBI lineage: Bacteria > Pseudomonadati > Bacteroidota > Flavobacteriia > Flavobacteriales > Weeksellaceae > Chryseobacterium > Chryseobacterium sp. C2(2020). The sequence continues at coordinate 32,127 of NZ_JACLCT010000042.1, read as the reverse complement.
TATTCAGAGTGCAGAATGTCAACATTTCTCCTATCTAAAGCTAATATTAACTCATTAAAAAACTGATCTGCATTTGCTTCTGTTTTTGAAGTAAATGTAGTTGCAAAATGCACCGATGCATCAAAACTTATATCAATAAATCTCACATCTAAATAAAACTTCATGGCTTAAATTTTTTATAGTACAATTTTCATTTTTAAGACTATTTAACGCTCCAAAAAATGATAGAAAAGCAAAATTACAATAAATACTCATCATTTCCATTACGGGTTTTTACGGTATTTATAAGCAGATTTGTTTGATGAATTTTTATATAAAAAGAATAGTATACTTTTGTAACTTCTAAAAATAAAAAATGAGAATTAAAAGTTCCAAACAAAAAAAATCTCATTTTACATAAAATTTTGTAATGGCAATTTCTGAAAGAACGAGGAAAATACTTTGGGCAAAATCAGGTAACACATGCGCTATATGCCGTACTGAACTTATAAGAGAAACTGACAAATCATCCGATAACATTGTTGTGGGACAGGAATGTCATATTGTATCCGAAAAAAGTAAAGGACCAAGGGCAAATCCTGATTTTGAAGGTAATTATGATGGCCACGAAAACATATTGTTATTATGTGCAAATCATCATATAGAAGTTGATTCTTTGACGGAGTATTATACTGCAGGTAGATTAAAGCAAATAAAATTAAGTCATGAAACTTGGGTAAAGACTACGTTGCAAAAGAAACCGGATTCATTTTCGAATGACAAATTGAACATTAAGAGTTTATCTAGAATAATCACTGGAAAAAACTTATTAGAAATTATTAATCATGCTGACGTGTTTGATTTTAATCATGATGACTTAAACTCTGAAAGTGAAGCCGATCTAATAGGCAATTTTCTAGAAGAGTTACAAGATTACGGAGATATAATATCTGATTTAAGTTTTTCTGAGCGAGCAAAAGTAGTTTTACATTTTGATGAAAAAATAAATGAACTATCAAGAAATGGATTTTACATTTTCGGATTACGTCGTCAAGTAAATCTCTTTAACAGAGATTATGAGAGTTTAGGTCTTTTTGATGGAGCGTCTGTTATTATTGCACGAATAAATCATCCTGGAATATTTGATAATCATATAATTGCGCAATTTCCTACGGTATCACGTTTTGCATAAAATCACATATTGTATACCGAATAAGATTTAAATTCGCTGTGGTTATAAATTACAGGATTTTATCTTAAAATTGTCTAATAATCTTTTTCAAATGCTCAGTATTGAAATCTTGCTCTCGGAAAAATGGCTCATTATTGAGCTTTGAAATTTTCTTAATCTCAGCTATAAATAAAATAGATATCTGCCTAAAAGTTACTTCTCAGAAACTGATAGTTTATTTTAAATCTTTCATTAAGAAATAATCTTCATTAATTTTTAAAAAAATTGACTCAATACTTTTTTCGATATTTTGAACAATTAAATTTGTAAATGGATCATTTCTATCGTGCAATGGAAATAGTTCTTCTAATTTATTGTACAACAAATTTTTATCGTTGTGTTTTTTTTCTATTTCTAACAACATATTTAGAATATGATGAGAACTGATTAATGTAAAATTGCTTTTGCCAGCAACTTTTTGCATTTCCTCTAAAGCTTCTATTATCTTAAACTCTTTAAAAAATGTTGTGTAAAATTGTTCAAAAGCATAAAGAGTATCCCTTTCATATATTTCGAAAAAGCTACCAACAATGTAAGCAAAAGGTGATCTAGAAAAAGGATTAACTTTTCTTAGAACTGCGTTTCCTTCACAGACCGCTAAATATATACTTAAGTTATTCTTGTATAAAATATTGATTTTTTCAAAATATGGTAATATTTCAGACCAATCAACTTCCTCACCACTTTGAAGTTCTAAACCATTGTTATCTCCATGTACTTCAAAATGTAAGAAATAAAATTTATTTCTATTTTTAGCATTATCATATAATAAATCCAGTGTTTTAAAAAATGAATATTTGTCTGCAACTTCAAAATACTCATTTTCAATGAATTGTTTTTCGAATTTTATGTATTTTAAAGTTGTCTCGAATAGTTCTCTTCCTGTTCTTTTATCCGACTTTCTAAGTGACTCGATAATTGCCACTCCAATTTCTTGTGCTGTGATCATATTTAGATAATTTTAACTTTTGGTACATTTAAATATATAAATATCAAAATTTATTTTTGAAGAATTAGAAAATTTAGTAAATGAACAAAAAAAGGAACTGTTGAAGATAAAGAAGAACTACCTTTAAAATAAATGATACTTATTTGTAGTTTCAAGAACTTTATGATAATTTATTTCTTTTTTTTAATGTTTCAAGAATATTTTTATATTTGATAATGTGATGTATATGATTGATTTAATCGAAAAATTGTAAATTTATTTGTAAAAATTAAAAAAACACATATCTTTGCACAAGTAAAAACAAACACTCTTAATCTTGTTTAGAATAGTGACCTATTCAGTGGCCTTCACAACAAGAAAATAGTATAAAGCTTATGGATAGGGGATTTTTACTAAATGTACAAGTCCCGTCCGGATCGCGGAGAATCTTTCAGATTTCATCAAAACCCCTTAAAACATATGTTTTAAGGGGTTTTTTATTTGGGTAACCGTCAAATTATATAAATAAATGCATATTAAAAGGGGCGAATTCGGGACCAATTTTTAAGGAAAGTTATTTTGGTCCCTCTAATATAGGAGAAAATAATTCACACTTATGTTTTAGTAGACATGTCAAAAGAGGAGAATTTTGGAAGTCTTGGTAAAATTGGTCCCGAATTAAGGGGGAATTGGTCCCGAATAGCAGAATAAATGGTCCCGAATTAAGGAGGTTTCTAATAAATATTCTTACCAAAAATTGATAAAAATATTTATTCATTTAGTATAATATATTCTCTTTTGTAGGATTATTAGCTGCAATGTTAAAAATGGTCCCGAATTTAGGCGTAATTGGTCCCGAGTGACAAATTAAATGGTCCCCGAACTTAGCTGCTGTTTAATATAAATTTTATAAGGTCAAGATAAGTGAATCAAATTTAATTTGTAAATATTTATTCATTTGTAAGTGAAGTAGGTGTCCAAAATTGAAAATGGTCCCGAATTAAGAAAAAATAGGACACCTAAATCCTCTAGAAGTCCTTTTGTAAAAGGCTTCTTTTGATTCGTTATGTTTTGTAGATAAAAAGTTTAAAGTAATTTTTTAATCATCAAAAATATAATTATGAGTACTTATTTGTCCATTCTTTTTCTGGTAAAAAGATCCAAAATTTCTTCAAAGGGACTATGTCCAATTTTTATGCGTTTAACCATCAGTTGAAAAAGGTTAGAATTTTCTGTTGGTCGCTCAATTGGGCCTGAAAAGTGGTGCAATGATTCAGGAAAATTAAAAGGAAGATCATCCGAGGTGAGGCAAGTAAACAACTATTTAGATTTACTTAAATCAAGAGTGCACAAAATTCAGCAAGACTTTACATTTGATAAAGAAATGTTGACCGTTCAGATTTTAAAAGACAAGCTTTTTGGTTTAGATCAAAATAAGCGCATGTTACTTACTATTATGAAAGAACATAATGATAAAATGGAAAAGCTTATAGGAAATGAATATGCTAAGGGAACTGTTATTAGATATAAAAGTTGCTACAAACATTTACAGAATTTTTTAAAGGTAAATTTCAATTGTGATGATATTGAAATTTCAAAGATTAATTTAAAATTTATTAATGACTTTGAATATTATCTTAGAACAAAGGATGAGAAGCCCTGCAGTAATAACTCAGCTGTTAAGAATATTAAGAACCTTGGTAAAATAATTCGAATTTGTCTAGCAAATGAATGGTTAGAAAAAGATCCGTACATTGGCTACAAATCAAGTTATAATGAAGTGCATAGGAAGTTCTTGGATGAAGCAGAATTAAAACGACTTGAAACGAAGATTTTTAAAATTGATCGAATATCTGTTGTGAGAGACATTTTTGTATTCAGTTGCTATACTGGATTATCATTTGTGGATATTAGAAATCTTACAAAAGATCATATTGGAGTAGGTGTTGATGGTAAAAGATGGATTTTTACGTCTAGGCAGAAAACCAAGATTTTATCAAATATTCCACTGCTTTCAAAAGCTGAAGATATTTTAAATATGTACGTCTTCAAACTAACTTGGACATTTTGGAATAAATCCTTAAGGAGTATTTAGGGTTATAAATTTATTAATTTCTGTTGAAAATACAACTGTCTTCTTTTTCGGATTGAATCCGATTTTATTTGTCTTCTTTTTTCCAAAATTTGCTCTGATCTTCCGAAGTACACATCTGCTGGAGGAAGGTTTTTCAAAGATTCGTGATATCGCTTGTTGTTGTAGTTTTCTACGAATTTTTCTAAAGCTTCCACAAGTTCTTCAGGATGATAGAAGTGATTGAGTTTTACCACGTTTTTCATCGTTCTGTGGTATCGTTCTATTTTGCCCTGGGTTTAATTCATTGTTTTTATTTTTTAATTAATGTTTCATTGAATGCTAAAGCATTTGCGGATGCATCGGTCTTCCGTGAACCTGCTTCATCTTTAAATCTTCTTTCAGGTAGGTTCTGAGCTCGTTTGATATGTAGCAGGAACCATTGTCTGAGAGTAATTTCGGTTTGGTTTTAGACTTTAATTTTGCTTTTTCAATCGCTGTATTTACGGTTCTTTTCACATCTTCAGCCTTCATCGAATCGCATAGCTCCCAGTGGATGATATACCTGCTGTAGTCGTCTAAAACAGTGCTCAGATAGTACCAACCCCAGCCAATCACTTTAAAATAAGTGAAATCTGTCTGCCACATTTGATGCACAAATTCGGTCTTATCCTTAAATTCATTTGCTGCTGAAAGTAAAAAATGATTCGGTGCAGGGATTAAATCCCGTTGCTTCAAAATCCTGTAAACACTGGATTCTGAGATGAAAATACCTTGTTCATCGGTAATTTTGTGCGCCAGTTCTCTTGAGGAAAGTTCTGTATGTTCCAAAGCGATTTCTACTACCAAATCTTTTTGTTCTTCCGGAATGCTGTTCCACTGTCTTTTAGATGTTCTTTTAGATGTTTCCAAGCCATCGTAGCCGTTTTCAAGGTATTTCTGATACCACTTATAGAAAGTACTTCTTGCAATCCCAAAGCTTTCCAAGGTTCGTTTTACACCAATTTCACTCGTAGTAACTTCTTGAATAATTTCGTATTTCTCACTTGCTGATAATCTCATAAACTTTCTGTATTTATGGGTTAATCCAGCATGTCTAAGCTTTTTTTTACAATGTCATAGCGCAGAACCAAATCGGCAACCATCTCTTTCAGGCGGGCATTCTCTTTCTTCAAATCCGACACTTCATCACTCGTGGCTTCTCTAATAACATCGCCATTGAGCCGTTTTTTACCGGCTTCCATAAATTCTTTGTTCCATGAATAAAACTGAGATTGCGCAATACTATGCTGTCGGCATAGTTCTGCTACAGAAGTTTCTGCACGAAGCCCTTCCATTACAATCAAAATTTTCTGCTCGGCTGTGAAGATCCTCCTTGTATTTTTACGGATGTCTTTAACGAATTTTTCGGAACTTTTCTTTTTAGGTGTTTCTGTAATTAAATGTAATTCTTTTTTTGAAAACACTCCTTAACTTTTATACTATATAATGTCTACTTTTTGCTGACGATTTACAGTATTGGAGTTCTGACAACACATAATTCATATAGAAAAATCCGTCCTGCAAAAAAAAATATTGGCGGATTTTTTTATATGAACATTACTTCTATTATTTCTTTCTTAAGTATTTTGCTTTTCATTATATATAAACTAAAATATAAGTAGAAACAATAACGTATATTACCTCGCCGCAATAAGAAATTCATTTAATTTTAATTTTAGATTAGAAAAAAATATTCACAATATTATAAACTTTTACCTCTCCGCTTCACATCCCTTTTTAATTTTTTCAATCGCACTTTTCATATTCAGATTAAAGTGTTCCTTTTCCAATCGAACGGCCGGCGTCTGTCTTACCTCACAATCTGCAATACTGCACGATTCACAAGTTACACCAACGTTTATCGTTTTTAAAGTTGATGATTTAATGAAATTGATTTTCTTAATAGTTTGAGCATTCAGCAGAATTCCTAAACAATAACTTCGATTACTTCCATCCGAAAACGGGTTTTTTTGTGAAGTAGAAATCACCAAATAGCTGAATCCCTGATCTTTGTAATGAGAAATCTGGGCGTCCGTCAAAGTTTCATTTTCAGTTAAATCGTGTAGATTTTTTACAGCAATCCATCTTCTGCAGTAGTGTTCGTTGGTTGCATTTGCGTGTGGAGCTTGTTGATGGTTTAAATGTAACTCTTTTAAAATCTGAATTTTATCTGAATTTTTCTTTTTAACAAGGCATAAATAAAACAAATCTTTAATTCCCAATTCTGAAGAAAGTACATTCGTTAATCGGTAATAAAAAGTTTCCGGTGAATTGGTGAATTTCTCAATCAGACTTTCAAAATTCTGGGGGTTCCATTCATTCTGAAAGAAAAATTCTGAAGTTTTTGTAATGATTTTTTGTTTTGAAATCAATAATGCTCCGGCAAAATAAGAAGCATAAAAATTATTTAAAATTTCCTCAAAACTTCCAAAATCCAGCCAGGAGTATGTATTTGGACGATTTTTTAATTCCAAAACATTGAAGCCGATTTCTTTTGATAGAATAAATGTTTTTTGATCCCGTTCCAATTTTTTATTTAAAAGCAATAGTTTTTTTTCAGGAATAAAAAGCGAACGGAGATTGTCTAAAGTTCCATATTCTTCAAAATTTTCTGACTGAATTTTATAATTAAATTTTTCAGATAAGATATTTTCTAAAATATCCGACTGTAGATTTTTACCAATCTCTACTTTATTTTCTTGCGCAAACTGTAATGCTTTATCTTCAATTTCAGGGAAATAATTGTCATACAATTCCTGAAACGAACGAAGAACAGCGAAGTAAAATCGTTCTTTTCCTAAATTATAATTCTGAGAAATTTCAATCAAAGCATTAATGAACGCAGTTACTTTTTTTGGTGCATCGCTGATAATACTTATCAAATTATTTTTATTGATTCCGAAAAGTTCCAAAGGGATTTCTTTGAAAAAATCCGATTGTAAAATTTCATTAAATGGAGCTAAACTTTTATCCAGTTTTGTCGATACTAAATCATCAAAAGTGCAGTTCAGTGATTCTGAAAGCTGAATAATTTTATCGTGCTTCGGATATTTTTTGCCATTTTCAATTTCATTGAGGTAAGATTTAGACAATCCGGTCTTTGTAGCGAGATCCTGCAAAGACCAGTTTTTCTTTTGTCTTTGCTGTTTCAGTTTTAGCCCCAAAACCGTCTTGATATAGTCACTTTCAGAATTCATAAGTCAAAGATAAATATTTGGAAGCGATTTTTCGCATAATAAATTTTAAAATAAATTTAGCGAACGTTCGCTGTATGTGAAAATTTTTATTTAGGTTTGTAATGTCGAATCAGAAAATCAATTGATTATGGAAACAAAGACTCAATTAAGAATTAAAGCTCAGCAAAAGTTTGAAGAAATTTTTACTAATGATTTAGTTGATTTTTTGGTTGAGCTTCATCAGAACTTTAATGCTAAAAGATTAGAGCTTTTAGATGAAAGAGAAATTACACAGAAAGATTTCGATAAAGGAATTCTTCCAAAATTTCTTGCAGAAACCGAAGAAATCAGAACAGGAAATTGGGTTTGCAATCCACTTCCTGAAGATTTGCTGGATCGAAGAGTGGAAATTACTGGGCCAGTTGATCGAAAAATGATTATTAATGCTTTGAATTGTGGTGCTTCAACTTTTATGGCGGATTTTGAAGACAGCAATTCTCCAACCTGGAAAAACTGTATGGAAGGTCAAATCAATCTTTCGGATGCAATCAATAGAAGAATTGATTTTACAAATGAGCAGGGAAAATCATACCAATTAAATGAAGAAATGGCAGTTCTGCTAGTTCGTCCAAGAGGTTTGCATTTGAATGAAAAACATATTGAAATCAATGATGAACAAACTTCCGCTTCATTAATAGATTTTGGAATTTATTTTTTCAGAAACATAAAACAATTGATAGAAAACGGAAGTGCAACTTATTTTTATCTCCCCAAATTAGAACATTACAAAGAAGCACGCTGGTGGAATGACGTCTTTGTTTTTGCTCAAAACTATCTCGGAATTCCTCAGGGAACAATTAAAGCAACAGTTTTAATTGAAACTATTACTGCATCTTTTCAAATCGATGAAATTTTATTCGAATTAAAAGAACATAGTTCCGGTTTGAATTGTGGTCGATGGGATTATATTTTTTCATTCATTAAAAAATTCAGAAATCTTCCAGAATTTATTCTCCCTGATCGTGATCAGGTAACAATGACTTCACCTTTTATGAATGCATACTCAAAAAGAGTGATTGAAGTTTGTCATAAAAGAAATGTTCACGCGATTGGTGGAATGGCGGCGCAGATTCCTATTAAAAATGATTATGAAGCCAACAGTCAGGCTTTTGGAAAGGTCAGAAATGATAAAGAGCGTGAAGTGAAAAATGGTCACGATGGAACTTGGGTTGCTCATCCCGATTTGGTTTCTGTGGCGAAAGATATTTTCGACCAGTTTATGCCTGAGAAAAATCAAATCGATAAAAAGTTTGATTATCAAATTACAGAAAATGATTTACTGGAAATTCCAAAAGGAGAAATTACCGAACAGGGTGTCCGAAAAAATATCAACGTCGGAATTCTGTATATCGAATCTTGGTTAATGGGAGTAGGTGCAGCTGCGATTTATAATCTGATGGAAGATGCGGCAACTGCTGAAATTTCAAGGACTCAAGTTTGGCAATGGCTGAAAAATGAAGCATTTCTAAATGATGAAAGAAAACTGACCAGGGAAATGATTCTTCAATGGGAATTTGAAGAACTGGAAAGAATTGAAAAATATGTCGGTGAAGAACGTTTCAAAAACGGCAAATTTACTCTGGCAAAAGAACTTTTTAACGAATTGATTTTCTGTGAAAACTTTGTTGAATTTTTAACATTGAAAGCGTATCCGTTTATTTAAAATAGAATTAGAAATTTTTAATAAGAAAAGTTCTCGCACAAAATTTTTCCACATTTCAATTCGAATAGTTTCACTTGAAATCTCAGATCTCGCAACTTGAAGAAAATTTTAAAATCCAAATATTATGAAAACAAAACAGGAAAAAATTCAGGAATTAGAAAAAGACTGGCTGGATAATCCACGTTGGAATGGCGTGAAAAGACCTTACACAGCCGAAGATGTACTGAAACTTCGAGGTTCTTACCAATTAGATTATACGATTGCTACCGAAATGTCAAAGAAATTCTGGACAAAACTCAATTCTCAGGATTTTGTTGCCGGATTAGGAGCTTTAACTGGAAATCAAGCGGTTCAGGAAGTTGATGCGGGACTGGAAGCAATTTATCTTTCAGGTTGGCAAGTTGCAGCAGATGCTAATTTGTCTGGTGAAATGTATCCCGATCAATCTTTGTACCCAGCGAATTCAGTACCTTCTGTTGTGAAGAAAATTAATAATGCATTATTAAGGGCAGATCAAATTCAATCCGTAAACGGAGGTGGAGAAAAAGAATATTTAGTTCCAATAATCGCCGATGCAGAAGCAGGTTTTGGCGGAAATTTAAATGCTTATGAATTAATGAAGCAAATGATTGAGGCGGGAGCGGCAGCAGTACATTTTGAAGATCAGTTATCTTCTGCGAAAAAATGTGGGCATTTGGGTGGAAAAGTTTTGGTTCCGACTCAAGAAGCGGTTAATAAGCTAATATCGGCTCGTTTAGCAGCAGATGTTTTGGGAGTACCGACTGTAATTATTGCTAGAACAGATGCAGATGCGGCAGATTTGTTGACTTCAGATATTGATGACAGGGATAAAAAGTTTGTGACAGGGAAAAGAACTTCCGAAGGTTTCTATGTTGTGAAAAATGGTGTAGAGCAGGGAATTGACAGAGGTTTATCTTATGCTCCTTATGCCGATTTGATCTGGATGGAAACGTCAAATCCGGATCTGGAGATGGCAAGAAAATTTGCAGAAGGAATTCGTACAAAATTTCCAGATAAAATGTTGGCTTATAACTGTTCACCTTCTTTTAATTGGGCTGCAAAATTAAGTGTCGATGAAATGCTGAATTTCCGAGAAGAATTGGGAAAAATGGGTTACAAATTCCAGTTTATTACATTGGCTGGTTTTCATGCTTTGAATACTGCGATGTTTGAATTAGCTTTGGCATATAAAGAAAAAGGAATGGCAGGTTATTCTGAATTGCAGGAACGCGAATTTGCTTTGCAGAAGCAGGGTTTCAGAGCGGTAAAACATCAGTCTTTTGTTGGGACAGGATATTTTGATGAAATTCAAAATATTGTAACCAATGGTTCGGCAGCAACAGTGGCGATGAGAGATTCTACAGAAACAGCACAGTTTCATTAAAAATTTAATATTGGCAAATTTCATTGTATTTTTGCGTTTAACTATTCTTACAAAAAATCCATTATAATTAAATTTAATTGTTGCAATCTTCCTCTTTTGAGGAAGGTTTTTGTTTTGAATGTTCTATTGAGTAAATATTGAGAAATCTCAATTATAAAGATTGATTTTTTATAGTTAAATAGGTTTTATTCTCTCAAAATTACAACAAGATTAAAGATAAGATATTTCCTTTTATCAATTTAAGCTTTTAAAGCAAATAGGTGGGATTAGGGATTTTCAGTACATAAAATACGAATTTCGGTACATTACGATAGATTGCTATGGCTTTACATTTGTAATAAACTCTTTAAGATTATTGTTTCATCTTGAAAAATAATGTGAATTAGTATTAATCAAAAATCTTAATTATGAGTTTCATAGACAAAGTAAAATTGGCTGCCGAGTTAGCAAAGGCGAATTTCAGTGAAGGTATCGATGATGGTTATGACCATTCCACTACATCTGCCGGAAGAAAAGGGTTAAGATCCGGCCGTGTATCTGAGTTAACTGCGATGGCAGACCTAAAACCCGGAGGTGCAGAAAATCTCAGAACCATAATGGAAATTGCAGGTGGGGATCTGAAAGGCGCAACCAAAGTAGGAACCCTGCATGACCTTCGTATAGTTTTGTTTGATAACGATACCAAGATTCTTTTCTGCACGGCTTACGATGGCGACTGGGATGCTTATATTGATGATTTCGCCACAAAAATTCCACAGTTGATGGACATCATTTTTGGGAATGTAGAAGGCTGGCCAGGCATAAAAAACCCGAGTGTAAAACAGTTCATTCTAGACCATCAGATTACCGCGACAGGTTGGTATGTAGGTGTTCCGCATCTTACGGTGAATGATATAAGGAGAAATGATAAAATCATTAAAGGACTGAATAAGGCAATTGACGAAGCAAATAAAATCTAACCTATGGCATTGGAATTTTTAAAGCGGATTTTTAATCCCAATAAAGTAGAAATTGAGCTGAACGAAATACAGGCCTTAATTCTCAGAAGCCGCCCTATTCCGTATTTCGGAACGGTGGCAATCATTGAAATCAAAGATGCTGTGGCAGCCAGACAAATGCTCCAAAAACTGTTGCCGATTGTGAGTTCTGCGGAAGACTGGCATAAGAATGAAGGGGCATCGGTTACTTTGACATTCACTTATAAAGGTCTGGAAAAAATCGGTGTGCCTCAAGAGTCACTCGATACTTTTCCCGAATCCTTCAAGGAGGGAATGGCAGAACGTTCCCGGTTTCTGTACGACATTGGAGTCAATGATCCTAAAAACTGGGAAAAGGTTTTTAAAAGATCACATATTCACATCGCTGCAGCAATTATCGCCAACAATGAAGAGGCGTGGAAAAGCCAGCTGGAGGAATTTCGTTCTAAATTGACGAATAACAGCGGCGTAGAAGTAATAATGAGCCACGATTTCTCCGTATCTGAAGAGGTTAAAAATGTATTCGGATTCAGGGATGGCATCAGCAATCCGGAAATTGAAGGCAGTGGGATAGATGTTCCTCCCGGGTTTGATCGTCCACTTAAAGCAGGCGAATTTATAATGGGCTATCCTGGAGAAGCAGGCATCATAAAGCCATTTCCACAACCTGAAGTTTTAGGTAAGAACGGTTCTTTTATGGTTTTCAGAAAGTACCAAAGTCAGGTAGCAGAATTTAATCAATTCATTAAGGAAAATTCTTCTTCGCCGGAAGAGGGAGAACTCTTGGCTGCCAAAATGGTAGGTCGCTGGCGAAGTGGTGCACCTTTGGTTTTAGCTCCCGAAAAGGATGATAAAGCGCTAGGAGATGATATGCAAAAGAACAATGATTTTTCTTTCAAGAATGATGAGTACGGTAAAAAGTGTCCGTTCAGTTCGCATATCCGCAGGATGAACCCAAGAGATTCCAAATCTTTTGTTTTGGAGGATGAACGTTTGCACAGGATCATCAGAAAAAGTGTAACTTTTGGCGACATTGTTCCGCCGGAGGTAACCAAAAATGACGGTAAGGAACGTGGACAGTACTTTATTGGCATTAGTGCCGATGCAATGGGAACACTGGAATTTCTTCAAAAACAATGGGCAAACGATGGTAATTCCCAAAATCTGGGAACAGAAAAAGATCCTATGATCGGTGTACAGGACGAAGACGCACTGTTTTCTGCACCGGGAGAACCCCTCATCAAAAGATACCGTGGTTTGCAAACCTACAACATTGTGAAAGGAGGCGAATATTGTTTTATTCCAAGCATTTCTGCTTTAAAATGGATTAGCGAATTAAAATAAAAAAAGCACTATGGAAGATTACATCAAGTACAGTTACGAAGTGGAAGAAATTCCAGAAAATTTCGATGAGTATATTACCACCATTAATAACGATATCCGCGAATACATCAAAAATACGCCAAACCTAAGCAGGGCGACCCATCATACCAGAGATGCGCACGCCAATGGCTATGCAGTGCTGAAAGCAGAGGTTGAAATTTTGGATAATCTGCCCGAAGAACTGGCGCAGGGCATTTATTCGAAACCCGGAAAACACCAGGCAGCAGTTCGCTTTTCCAATGGTTCGTCCAGAGTTTTGCCCGATAAACTAAGCGGTAATGCACAAGGATTTGCTTTAAAGATTTTTGGGATAGATGGCAAAAAATTATCTCCGGGAGAGGAAGATTCTCCCAATGTTGATTTTAACCTGATTAATAATCCGGTGTTTTTCTGCAACTCGGCAGAACATTATGTTTTCATTTCAAAGCTGTTTTTAAAGCTAAATGATTTCTTTGAAAAGGGAGCGTTGGGAAAATTGGAATTTGCCACACTTTGGGTCACCGAAAATAAAAAAGCATTTCCAAATTTTGAGGCTTTGAAGGAATTGGGCGCTCTTAAAACTTTTGAAAAAATCCCTTCCATCAACAGTTTTCTTTATGAATTTTACAGTATGGGAGCAGTTCGCCACGGTGATTATATCGCCAAAGTAAGAGTGAGCCCAACTGAGCAGACCAAGAACGCCATCACTGAAAAAAATATTGATCTAGACAGCGCAGAATGGCCGTACAGAAAAGGAATTATCAAAGAAATAGCTCAAAAAGACCTTACGTTTGAGTTGCAAATACAACTTTGCAAAGACCTGAAAGAAATGCCTGTGAATGACCTTACAAAAGAATGGTCGCAGGAATTATCACCATTCCGTACGGTGGCAAAAATCACAATACCAAAACAAACGGTTCCTGAGGATGGTAATTTTGAAATTATGGAAAATCTGTCGTTTACACCGTTTAGAACCATAGAAGAGAATTCACCGATCGGGAATTTACAGCGTTCACGGCAATCAGCGTATGTAACATCTTCAACCTCAAGACACGAGCTAAACCATAAAAAACGTAAAGAACCAAAGAATTTGGAGGAAGCATTCAGTCCGGAGTTTTATCAATTATAATTGAAAATGAAGATTCTGAGTCCTAGTTCCGTAAAGTTTATTACCAAAAATCAACCAAAATTATGAGCAAAATAAAAAATGTAACGGTAGCTGGAAGTGGTGTTTTAGGATTCCAAATTGCTTTTCAAACAGCAATTCACGGATTTGAAACCACTGTTTACGATATCAGTGATGAGGTGCTGGAAAAGGCGAAAGCAAAGTTCGACGGCTTGGCCGAAAGTCATAAAAAGGATCTTGACGCCACCGAAGAACAAATTGCAAAAGCCAGGGAAAGACTGCACTATTCATCCGATTTGGCATTTGCTGTGAAAGATGCCGATCTTTTGATAGAAGCAGTGCCAGAAGATATTAAAATAAAAACGGAATTTTATAAGCAACTCTCTTCAATTGCACCGGAGAAAACCATTTTTGTAAGTAATTCATCCACCTTGTTGCCAAGTCAGTTTGCAGAGGTGACTGGAAGGCAGGCTCAATACCTTAACCTGCATTTTGCCAATCAAATATGGTTGCGAAATACGGCGGAAATTATGCCCCATCCCGGAACCGACGAAAAAATAACTGAGGAAATAGTCGATTTTTCCAAGGCGATAGGGATGGTGCCTGTTTTGGTAAAAAAAGAAGTTCCTGGTTATGTGCTCAATTCTTTATTAAATCCATTTCTGAATGCCGGAATGCAGCTTTGGATTGGCGATTACGCTACGCCAGAAACCATAGACAAAACCTGGATGCTGGGAACAGGTTCGCCTTACGGACCAATGGCTTTGTATGATATTATCGGATTGACGACACCATACAACATTTACAAACTGCAAGTAGAAAAGGGGAAAACAGATGATAAGGCTGTGTTGGATAAACTTAAATCAACCTTCATCGACCAAAATAAACTGGGAATTTCTACTGGCGAAGGTTTTTACAAATATCCAAATCCTTCGTGGCAAAGCCCAGATTTTTTGAAAGTGCCGGAAGCCGATTTATCTAAGGTCAGAATCAAAAATGTTGTGGTGGCTGGAAGTGGTGTTCTCGGTTTTCAGATTGCGGTGCAGTGCGCTTATTTTGGCTATAAAGTCACGGTTTATGATGTTAATGATGAAGCTTTAAATAAGGCAAAAAACCGTTTTGATGTCTTGGCTGAAGAATATAAAAACTACCTGAAAGCTGATGAAGAAAAAATCGAAAATACCAAAAATAATCTCACTTATTCGACAGATCTGATGTCTTCTTTACAAGATGCTGATTTATTGATAGAAGCCGTTCCGGAAAGCATCGATATCAAAAAAGATTTCTGGGAAAAAGCTTCTACGCAAGCGCCTGAAAAAACCATTTTTGCGAGCAACTCGTCCACACTTTTGCCGAGCAGATTAAGCACATTTACTGATCGTCCAGAAAAATTCATCCATTTACATTTTGCCAATCATATAATGGTTCGTAATACGGCAGAAATAATGGGTTCAGATCAAACCGACCCAACGGTTTATAACGAAATTGTAGAGTTTGCAAAATCCATTGCTATGCTTCCCGTGGAACTGAAGAAGGAAAAATCGGGCTACGTTCTGGATTCTTTGTTGATTCCGCTTTTGGTGGCTGGCCTTGCGCTGTGGGCGAATGACGTTGCCGATCCTGCAACCATTGATAAAACCTGGAGAATAGCAACAGGTGCCCCTTTTGGACCAATGGCTATTTTAGATTTGAATGGGATGAACACCAATTACAACATCTTAAAAGAAATCCCGGGAGAACTAACACAGAAAATAGCAGAAAAGCTAAAAGCCGAACTTATCGACAAAGGAAAACTTGGTCAGCAATCCGGCGAAGGTTTTTACAAATATCCTAATCCGGAATGGCAAAGCAAGGATTTTTTGAAAGCTTAAAGTATCCTGAATTCTCATCGAAAACAGTGAAAGAAGCCATAAATATAAATACCATAAAAAACTCAGGATTTTTAAAATCCTGAGTTTTTCAAGTATAAAACAACCTCTTATAACAACTTAGCTTCTTTTAAAATCTCTTCAACATAAGTACCTTCTATTTTCTTGATACCATATTTCTCAAGGATTGAAATCAACCAAGGAAATTCAATTTCATTGAGGTTTTTATTGTCATTAAGGTGATAGATGGATTTCAGCAGTACCCTGATGTCATATGAAGAAGCAAAAACTTCTGGGACACCTCTGTCTACATCCAAAAGGGTGTAAACTGCCTCCATTGCTGTACGCACGGAATATTCGGTTGTGAATACGGTGTCTTTTCCAGTTTCGGCAAAATTACCGATAAAAGCCAGGTTTACAGAATCCTTCGGAACCACCAATGGGCGGTCTCCCAATGCACGAGGCATAAAGTAAGATGTGATATAAGGCATACGGCAAGGGATGCTGTTGGCAGCTTGTGCAATTTCTGCTATTTCATTTTCAGGAACACCAATATGGTATAAAAATTCTTTGCAAAGCTCTATGCCCGTAGCTTCTGTAATTTTCTTTTGGATATAATTTCCTGGTTTATGAGAATACAACCCATAGACCCAAACAATTACTTCATTTTTTTTCTGAGCCTTGAAGTGGGGCTGTCTGCTGATGGAAAAGCCATACCACCAATTGGAGTCGTTTATTGTGACAGGTCCGCTAGTCACTATTGAACCGCTTCTTGGGTCTTTTTTTGTTATTTTTTCTATATACGGAATCACTTTTTCGTCGAAGAAGGTAATGCTTCCGGAGATTACCCAGTTGGCTTCGGGAATGTTTTTGTAGAACTTTTCGGGTTTTCCAAAGGCATCGTCCTGGTCTGCCAGATTCTGCCAAAGTTGCCAACTTCCGCCAATGCCGTCTGCAACAGGAGCAGGGTTATGATTGTCACCGTATGTACTGCTTTCGGTAATGGAGCCGTTGGTAACAAACACCAGGTCGTTTTTGGTCAGGCTGATGCTTTCTGCATTGCCATCTTTAATATATTCGATTTTCTTCGCTACTTTTTTGCCGTTTTCATTTTCTACAAGTATGTTCTGAACCTGGCTATCATACTGGAAGGTAACACCGTGGGACTCAAGGTAGCTTACCAACGGACGAATCAGTGATTCATATTGGTTGTATTTCGTGAAGCGTAATGAGGACATATCTGCTACGCTGCCAACGTGATGGATGAAACGAAGAACATATCGGCGCATTTCCATCGCACTTGCCCAAGGTTCGAATGCGAACATCGTAGCCCAGTATGTCCAAAAGTTGGATTGGAAAAATTCTTCTGTAAATACCTGGTCTATCTGTACATCCTGTAGTTTTTCTTCAGGAAGAAGAACCAGCGCTATAAGTTCGTGGATGGCTTTCTGGGACAGGGTAAGCTTACCATCCGTGGGCAGTCTTTCTCCACGGTTTTCGATAACACGGGCGTGGGAAAAGCTAGGGTCTTCTTTATTGAGCCAATAATATTCGTCCAGTACGGAAACGCCTTCCGTTTCTAATGAGGGTATCGAGCGGAACAAATCCCAAAGGGTTTCGAAATGTGTTTCCATTTCCCGTCCGCCTCGTATGATGTAGCCTTTCTGCTCATTCCAGATGCCGTCCATACTGCCACCGGGTAAAGCTAATTCTTCCAGAATACGGATTTTGTTTCCTTCCATTTGCGCATCGCGTATCAAAAAAGCTGCAGCAGCCAATGAAGCTAATCCCGAACCAATAAGAACGGCAGATTTCTGTTCAATATTTGCCGGTTTTTTCGGGCGGGCAAATGCTTCGTAATTCCCATTACTGTAATACATAATTAGAATTTTTTAGTTTATAATATATGATAAAATAACCTTGTTTTTATTTAATAAAGTTACACATATTGCTTTCACTTTATATATCCCAAAATTCTAATTGTATATGCTGATATTCCAATAATATTATCTTTGGAGATTCTGTTTTTCGGCTTCCTTTTTCTTTTTTTCCTGCTTGCGGAAGTAACCTCTGAAGAGAAAATTATGCTTCAGAGCCTCCATATTCTGGTTGAAGCCTTCGGTTCCCTTTTCGATATTGTAAAGGCTGTTATTGATGTTTTTTGTAAGAACGGTATCAGTGATAAGGGCATTTACCGGTCCTTTTCCATTTTCTATATTTTTACTGAATGTCTGCAGGTTTTTACCAACTGTGATAAGTTCATTGCTTACTGTATTAAGATTATTGCTGGCGGCATTGACGTTATTGAAAGTCTGCTTAAGCTGGGACTCAAAATCTTTGTTGGCAAGGAGAAGTCCCGTTGCTCCTTTTCCTTGGCGTGTAGACGTAATGATGGCTTCTGCAGTACTGCTCAGGTTTTCTATATTTTCCGTGCTTTGGCGTATTTTCAGGATGGATAATTTTAAGTTTTCGGCAAATGCCTTGTCATTAATTAATTTTAAAATCTGGCTGCTGTCAATTTTATGCACAGTGTTTTTAAGAGATTTGGATATATCCTGTATATTGTTGTTGCTTGCCGATAGCGTGTTGAGTATTTCATCCACACCTGGTTTGGTATCTGCCGTGAGATATTCTTTTTCCTGCACTGGTCTGCCCGGCTTACCGTAAGGCAAAATATTGACCACCGCATTGCCGATAATGCCTTCTGTTCCAATCGAGGCTTTGGCATTATTGTCTATATGCTTTGCAATATCTTTGTCTATAAGCATAATGACCTCTATATCATCCCTTCCGGACAATTTTACTGACTTTACAGAACCTGCCTGCATCCCTGAAAATAGCACATTGCTTCCTTCTCTGAGTCCATTGGAGTTTTTGAATCTTGCCCTGAGCTCAAATTTGCTGGTAAAAATGCCTGAACCGCTGCCAATGTAAAAGAAAACAGCCATCATAAGTATAAGCCCCGAAATTACAAATAAGCCGAGCTTGATATTATTTTTATTCATATTTTAATCAAAAAATTGTTTAATGTTTTCGTCATCAGAACTTTCAAATTCCTGATAAGTACCTTGTGCATAGCATTTTCCGTCAAGCAGCAAGACTACTCTGTCAGCCGTATTTTTCACACAGTTCATATCGTGTGAGATAATGATTGATGATGTTTTGTATTTTCTATGTATATCCATGATAAGGCTGTCTATTTCTTTTGCCGTTACCGTATCAAGTCCGGTGGTAGGTTCATCATAAAGGATGATTTCCGGCTTGAGGATGACAGTACGTGCCAGAGCTATTCTTTTCAGCATCCCTCCCGACAATTCGGATGGCATAAGGTCTACGGTATGTTTAAGCCCCACACTATCGAGTGCTTCTTCAACCCGTGCGTCAATTTCAACCTGCTTCAGCCGGAACCACCGTCTTCTTAAAGGGAATTCCAGATTTTCGCGGATGGTCATAGAGTCATAGATGGCATTTCCCTGAAAAAGAAAACCTATTTTTGAGCGTGCCTTGTCCAGCTCTTGATTTTCCAGTTGGACAATATCCTGCCCGGAAATCATTATCCTACCGCTATCAGGTGTTAAAAGCCGGACGATACATTTGATAAGCACAGATTTTCCCGTGCCTGATTTTCCGAGAACTACAACATTTTCGTTCTTATCGACCGTTAGGTTAAAACCGTTAAGCACTTTTTTTTCACCAAAGCTTTTATAAATATCTTCAATGACGATGGCCGGTCCATTGTCATTATTGCCGTTTGCTGTTGTTTTTGTTTCCGCCATAATGATGATTTAATTATATCCGAGAATGCCGGTTATCTGTACCGCAATCAGGTCCAAAACGAAGATAAGGATAGAGGAGAGCACGACCGCTGAATTGGCGGCGTTCCCCACACCCCGTGTTCCTTTTACTGCATTATAGCCTTTATAGGCACCCACGATTCCCACTGCAAAACCGAAAAAAAAGCTTTTGATAAAAGCTGGTATGATGTCACTGAAATCCAAGGAGTCAAAAACCTGTGAATAGAAAAGTGACAGGCTAGTTGTACCGCCAATGTTAACACCTATCCAGGCACCATATAGTGAAATGGCATCCGCCAGGATGATAAGTACGGGAAGCATAAATGTTGTAGCCAGGACACGTGTGGCAACAAGGTATTTAAAAGGATGTGTACCGCTTACTTCCATTGCGTCTATCTGTTCGGTAACCCGCATCGAGCCCAGCTCTGCCCCGATGCTACTTGCAATTTTACCTGCAAAGATGAGAGCGGCGATTACGGGTGCTATTTCACGGATGATGGCAATGCCTACCATTACAGGCAGCTGGGATTCCACACCATAGCGTACGAGGCTTGGCCGCAGCTGCATCGTAAGAACCAAGCCGATGATAAAGCCTGTCATGGCAATAAGCCCCAAAGATTTGTAGCCTATGAGATAGCATTGTGCGAGCAGTTCCTTTATTTCATATGGTGGACGGAAACATAATAGAAAGTAATTTTTGGTAAACTGTGTGATATTGCCTGTTTCCTGTAAAAAACTACGTATTTTAATCATTAACAAATTATTTTTTTAAATTAAAATATTTTTAGTCTACTTTTCCAATTGCTGTATTTTTTTATTGAGCCAATTCCTTATATCTTCATATACATATTCTTTAATATCCTCATTAAGTATTTCGTGCCGCATAGCAGGATAAATTTTAGTTTTAACATCTGTAAAACCATCTTTTTGCATTTGTGTTACCGTTTTTTCGATAGCTTTTCCGAAGTCTCCTATCGGATCATCAGCTCCGCTTACAAAAAGAAAAGGAAATTCCTTTGGTAATTTTTCTGCCCATTTTCTTTCCGTTGCCTGTTGGTTTAGAGAAACTAATGCGTAAAAACCATTATTGGTAAAAGGTACTCCGCATAGGCTGTCCCGGCAAAATGATTCCCGGTTGGATTTGCTGAGGCTCAGCCAACTGGTAAGGTCGCCATCTTTCTCGCCTTTAAAATGTTGATTATTAATTTTTGAAAAAGTTTGGTTGATGAATTTGCTCCGGTGTTTTGGAGCAATAATATTGTTGATGGACAGGAAAAATTTAGCCAAACCGATTCCGTTGATTTTTCCTCCCGTTCCCACGATGACCGCGCCTTTAAAATCAGCTTCCTGATTCTGAAGTAAGCATCGTGCAATGAAAGATCCCATAGAATGCCCCAGTAAAAAGTGAGAAATGTTAGGGTAGTTGTTTTCTAAAAATGCTGCCATCGTTGCGGCATCGTCTATCAGTTGCTGCTTGGGATTTTCTTTTTGAAAATAGCCAAGTTCTTCCCGGTTTTCCGCCGTTTTTCCGTGTCCGAGATGGTCATATAATAGAACTGCAAAACCGTTGTTCGCAAGATATTCCGCAAAATTTTTATAACGACCGCTATGCTCCTGCATCCCGTGTAGTATAAGGACAGTAGCCTTTGGAGGTTCATTTATTGGTTCGAATAATTCATAAAAAAGATTGTGCGTACCTGAGTTGGCAATTTTCTTCCTCTTTATATATCCTGATGTGTGTTTTGCCATAGTCGGTTGGTTTTGTACAAAAATAAATATTCTGCCCTTGACAAAAGCAAGAGCAGAATAAAGTTAGATAAATTGGTTATTATAGACAATCTTTTATAGATTAAAGAGAGATTCGGTATCCTAATGAAAGATTCCAGCCACGGTTATAAGATGTTACGTTGTCTATATTGGAAAGATTACCTAATCCCAGGCCATATTGTCCTTTCAGATAGATTCCCCAAGGTGTTTCATATCCGGCACCGAAATTAAATCCCCAATCGAATCCTTTTGTTTCATCGCTGCCACTACCAAAGTTGATGTCGGTTTCCTGAGAACCGATTACTGGGATATTCTCTCCTTTATATTTGCCGCTTACTCCAAATCCGATGTAAGGCCCTACCTCTGCAAAAATTCCTCCGGACTTTCCTCCTTCAATTTTATACTGATATCCGAGATTAACAGGGACTTCAAGGTAGTCTAGGCTGGTTTTGAAATCTCCGATGCTGGTGGTGGTTTTTGAACCCTTGTTGCTATAAAATAAACCGGGCTTTACGTAAAAACCTTGTGACAAAGGGATGTTAAAGCCTGCCCCGATGCGGAATCCTGTTTTGGAGTCATCAGATTCGGAAGAATTATCGCCTACCTCAGTCTTTATTTTATTAAAATTCAGACCTATTTCAGGGTCAATCGTAATTTGCGCTTTTACAACGAAAGTAGTTGCACAAAGTGCAATGGCCAATGTGATTTTTTTCATTTTTTGTATTGATTTAAATTGTCAATCTAATATTGTCGTTAACAAAATTTTTTTATTTTTAATTTCTGTAAGAGGTATGAATGGCTTTTGCCAACACGTCTGGTTTTTTCCAGTGTTCCGTTACTGGAGTTACTTTTTTATCGAGACCGAGTAGGGTATATACCGCGATGCGTGCTGCACGAACCGAATATTCTTCTGTGAATACCATATCTTCCGGTATTTCTACAAACTGACTAATCATTGCTAAGTTGGTGCTGCCTTCAGGAACAACTGCAGGACGGTCTTTTTTAGCTCTTGGCTGAAACAAAGCATCGATGTAAGGCATCATACACGGAATAACATTGATAATGCTATCTTTTATTTCCTGTTCGTGCTTTTCAAAATGTAAATGATGAATCAACTCTGTCAAAATTTCTTCGCCCGTGCAATCAATCATCGGCTTTTTCACATAATCTCCCACTGCATCTGGATATAATCCGTAGCCCCAAAGAATGGTAGTATCATCGCCTTGCGCTTTGAAATGCGGTTGTGCAGCCACCACAATTGACATTCGCCACGATGAATCTTTAAATGTCATCAAAGCTCCGCTGCCCGGTTTGTTGCCAGTGTATTCTTCAATAAGTTTTAGAAATTTATTTCCTTTGAATGTTGGCGTAAATGAATACCATTTTGTTTCATCAGGTTTGGTAAAGAACGGGTCGGGGTTACCCAATTTGCCGGGTTTCTTGTTGGCAATTTTACGCCATAATGCAAAACTTGGCGGATTTGACGGTAAATATTTTGCAGGCGTATTATAATCGCCGTTATTAGAATTATCTGTAATACATCCGTTGGTAAAGAATACCAAATCGCCTTCATTCACGGTTATTTTCTCTCTTTTTCCTTCTGCATTGATGCATTCTATTTCCGTTACGGTAATGCCATCATCATCGGCAAAATCCAAATCGGTAACGGTTTTTCTTAATGAAAAGTCCACTTTATGCTGGTCCAGAAATGCCTTCAACGGCAAGATAACGGATTCATATTGGTTGTATGGTGTTCTGGTAACCCCTTCGAGTGTTTCGATTCTTGAAAATTCCAACAGCATACGTTTCATATAGCGTTGAAATTCAAAAATACTGCTCCATTCCTGCCAGGCAAAAGTGGTTTGCCACATATACCAGAAGTTGGTCGTAAAAAAATGATCGTCAAACCAATCACGAATGGTAATGTTGTCTAAATCATTTTCATCGGCAAAAAACAATTTCACAAATTTCATCCGGTCCTGAGTGTTGAAACCCATATCCGTTACGGGTAAAATGTTTCCGTTCTTGTCAATCAACCGAGCTTTTGCCTTTGTCGGATTCGCGTGGTCAAATGCCATAATTTCATCTTTTACGGAAATGTTCGGGACATCCAGAGAAGGGATACGGGATGTTAATTCCCAAAAGTTTTCATAGGTTTCTTCGTTGAGCATACGCCCGCCACGACAAATAAATCCTTTTTCTTTAGTTCCCGCACCATCGTTGCTACCGCCCAAAATCGGCAGGGCTTCAATGATGTGAATGTTTTCGCCTTTAAAGTCTCCATCTTCTAACAGATATACGGCACCGGCAAGACTTGCCAATCCACCTCCGATGAAATACGCATGTTTGTTCGAATTGCTCATATGATATTTTTTTTAGGTTATTTTTATATGATAAAGGTATTGATATACCTTAATTCCTTAGTATCCCTAAATTCGAAAATCATATACGGAATTTCTTTTTTAAAAATGCTGTTGTCTTCGGTACTTTTGGGGCGATATTGACGCATGCTTTTTAAAGAAACGGCCGAATGCAGAGGTAGAATTAAAGCCCGTTTCAAATGCAATCTGAGAAATGTTTTTTTCTGGATAGCCGAGCAGAACGTATACTTCTTTTAATAAGGCCTCATCAATAATCTGATGTGGCGTTTTGCCGGTCGCTTTTTTTACAATCAGAATAAGATATTTGTTGGTAATGAATAGCTTGTCCGCATAGTATTGTACGTCCTTATGCTGCAAAATATTTTCTTTCACCAATTCATTGAATTTAAAAAAAATATTATTGTTATCCTGTGGAGTTGGATATGCGTTGTCTTTTCTGTCTTCATCAGTTAGGACTGCAACTTCCAATAAAATATTAATAATAATAGTACGAACAATATCTTCTGTAAAACGACCATTTCTCGTGGACTGCTGTTGAAGATAATCCAATAAATTGATTAAGTGTGTACTACTTGATTCGTTGGAAATTACTACGTTAAAGCTATTTTTATTGAATAGAGACAGATTCTCGATAAAAAATGGATTAGAAATGTTCTTGAGCAGGAAATTCTTTTCAAAGAATAGAACCTTCATACGGAAATCTTTACTGGTATTTACAAATTTTATAATTGTTGACGGAGCAGATATCAGGAATCCGTTTTGGGATATCTTGTAATGCTGATTATCAATTTCTAAATCTATACTACCAGAAACACAGATGCAGAATGCATAAAAATCCATTCGGAAGAGTCTTTTTGGGAATTCAAAAATGAGTTTTCCTGACGATATAAAGTAAGGTTCATCACAGTGTACCTGATAAAAAGATAATATTTCTTTAATACTTTCGTAAGCTTTCATAGCTTCTTATTTAATGGATTTATGCAGGAAGATATATTTTTCGCCTTATATTTATCTCGCTACAGCTCCTCTCTTTTAATCTTTCGGACTTTGTACCATAAAACGCTATAGCTGGCAATAGCGCTTACTGTTCCTATAATTATCATTTTTATAACATAGGGATAGGTGAGGTCTACAGCGCCTTTTTCTATGATAAGTATTCTAAAGGCAGGCAGGAAATGTGTAAGCGGGATGATATTTGCAATGTACTGAACCCAAGTCGGCATTTGGCTGAGCGGCCAGGTAAATCCTGACAGGATAAAGCTGGGTGTGGCAATAACCATAAGGATTTCCGTAGCTTTCAGCTGGTTCGGAACAAGGATACTTACCAAAATTCCTATAAAGCAGACCGAGATTACAAAAACACCTGCTATTAGGGTAAGCGGAAAAATGTTTTCATAAAAAGGAATTCTGAACCACTTGGTAAAACCCCAGTACATCAGCCATATCCCGAAGCTCATTATGAGATAAGGCACGATTTTAACCAGTATCAGCATAAATGCAGAACGGCTTCTATGTACCAGATATTTGAAAGTGCCGTTTTCAAACTCGGAAGCAAAAGAAAGAGCCAGTCCCAATAGTAATACCTGCTGAAGCACAGTAGCCAAAACACCTGGCCACAAAAAATACATATAGTTGGTGCTTCTGTTGTTCTTTTTTATAAACGTGGTTTTAAATGGCTCGTACTGACTCATCAGCAAATTTTCCGGAACTCCTTGTTTGCGCAATGTTTCGACCTGTGTTCCTGCTTTCAGGGTTCCTAAGACCAGCTGAAGTGCTGATGAAGAATAATTTGCCGTCAATACATTTGCAGTATTGACTATGGTAGTGACTTCAGGATATCGTTTTGTCAGCACATCTTTCTCAAAATCTTTTGGGATAATAACGACGCAGGTTGCATCTTTCTCAATCATCAAACGATTGAGGTTTGTCTCGTCAAACTGCAGCCTTGCAACAGACAAAACTTCGTTGTCATTCATCATTTCGATTGCTTTCCGGCTGAGTGCGCTTTGGTCATAATCTACCACTATGATTGGTAAATCTGTCACTTTCCCTTTGCTGTACACATATCCCAACAAAACACCGTACATCAAAGGAGCTCCAATAAACAAAATTCGGAGGACCTTGTTGCTCCAGAATAAGCCGAACTCCCGTTTGATCAGATTGAGAAATGTTTTCATTATTAAGGTTTTAGCGTTACTGTTGTTTTGCTTAGGATATCGTTTGCTTGTTGGATGTTAATAGGGTCTATCAATATTTCGTACAAAGCATCCTGCACTTCATAATCAGGATATGCTGTAGCAATATTAGCATAGGCACCTATTTGTTTTATATTTCTGATTTTCCCTTTGATATCCCGATTTTTGTAAGGTATATGCACATTGATTTCTTTTCCTTGTGCATAATTTGCCAATTGGCTTTCAGGAATAGTAAAACGGAAATAAATGGAATTATTAAGAGAACCTTTGAAAAGCGTATATCCTGGTAGTGCCAGTTCCCCCAGCTTCAATGTGATGGATTCTATTTTCATATCCTGTGGTGCAATGATATACCTTTCTTTCTCGGCAACCTGTACTTCTTCCAAAGCTCCTTGTGCACGGTCTTTTTGTCCCAACGCCATTGTTTGCTGTTCTATGCGGACCCCGTTTTTAACATCGGCAATTTCTGCATCTACGGCTATCATTTGTGATTTGGCTCCCTGATACTTCGCGAATACTTCATCATATTGCTGTTGCGGAACCAGTGAATCCTTTACCATTGCATTCATTCTTGCCAGCGATTTTTTTGCAAACTCATATTGCTCTACCAAAGCGGATTTCTTGGCATAGAGCTGTGCCAACTGATTGGCAGTAGCACCGTGTACACTCATATCATATTGTGCCTGAGCAGATTTTACCGCACCTTGTGCCTGTGATTTTTTTGCGTCTACTTCTGGGATTTCCAATATCGCCAATGTATCTCCCTTTTTAACAAGAGCTCCCTCGCTGATCAGAATTTTATCTATCCTGCCTGCTATTTTGCCTACTACTGCAATCTCTTCCCGCTCGGTTTTTCCCTGGATGGTTTGTGATACTTTCGGTTTATTCTCACAAGAAGCTAAAATGCCTGCAATGCTTAGTATGTAAATAATTTTTTTCATTTTGCTTAGTTTTGGATTTTAATAAAGTTTGATAATTTTCCCGATGCACGGTAAACTTCAATAGCAGCATTACGCTGTTCAATCACGGTTTCTACTTTGTTTAAGGATTCTTTGTATATATCGTTTTCCGCCCCCAGGCGTTCAGTGACGTTAATAAGCCCTAATCTGTATTGTTTTGATGCTATCTCATTATTATTTTGTGCTATTTTTTCCCTTTGGATCGCAATATCTACCTTATGTAACGTGGTATTGTATTCTACCTTGTTTTTTTCCAATTCCAGGTCTACTTTTTCTTTGGTGTCTGCCAGTTTATTTTCAACCTGGGCGAGTCCTATTTTGGCTTCGTCTATTTTATGTTTACGTTCAAATCCGCTGAAGAGTTCCCATTTCACGGCCACGCCTAACATCCAGTTCGGATGTAGTGTCAATTCATTTAGTTTCAAATTGGCGGTCGTATTTAATTGTTCAATCGGCACTTTTGTATTGGCATTATATAATGATGCATAGCTATATCCCGCAAAAGCCCCAACTGTGGGAAGAAGGCTTCCTTTTTCTTTTTTAAGGGCATATTCGGAAGCTTTTTTGAAATATTCCAGTGCTTTTACCTCATTTCGTTCGGCTGTGCTCAGGCTGTCCAAAATAATGATGGGCTCCAACTGATGATTGGTTTTAAGAATTTCTTCTTCAGAAAGATTGGTGGATTGTTTTATCTTGAGTATCAGAAGTTTTCTTTTATTTTGAACATCTGCACGTTTGGAAGCCAATTCCAGAGTGGAGAGTTTGATTTTATCGCGGTCATAAGGAATTGCCAACCCTTCGGATATCGCCTTTTCTACT
The DNA here is from genome assembly GCF_014218915.1 of Chryseobacterium sp. C2(2020). NCBI lineage: Bacteria > Pseudomonadati > Bacteroidota > Flavobacteriia > Flavobacteriales > Weeksellaceae > Chryseobacterium > Chryseobacterium sp. C2(2020). The sequence continues at coordinate 4,324 of NZ_JACLCT010000042.1, read as the reverse complement.
CTTTCTTTTTCCTTATTCAATCTCTTTTCGCTGTTATCGATCAGTGTTTCGGCGGTTTCCAGAAGTTTGAGACGGTCAAAGCTCCCTATGATATCTTTTATCACCTCATCTTTCTGATTTTCCATCATAAAAGCTGTTCCTGTATTTTTTTCTTTGAGAGCTTTGGCTCCATTGAGGATTTGTCCGCCACTGAACAGTACAGCTTTTGCGGTAAGACCTCCATAAAGGATATTCGCATTTGTGCTGAAATCGGAAGATCCCCCAAAAACAGGATATCCTGTGATGGGTAAATTCAGGGTAGCTAGATCTAATTTTGCATCACTGCTGATGTAAGAGTATAAACCTGAAGCCTCGACCTTCGGGATATATTTGGCCAATATGCTTTTGCGTTCTAATTCTAATTTTTGTAATTCAAGATCTTGATTCCTTATTTCAGTATTTTTTTGCAATGCCTTTCCGATAGCATAATCCAAATCCTTACTTATAAGAATCTGTGCGTTGGTGATAGTGCCGAGTAGGATCAATGTAATGGCTAACTTTATTTTTTTCATACCATTTCGTTTTGAATGTTGTTTTGAATATGCTGAAAGAAGTTTTTTATCTCCATAATTTGATTTTCTGAAAGTCCTCTGGTTGCTCTTTCGGTGACATTGTTCACAATATACATTACTTTTTCCTCTATCTCCTTTCCTTTATTTGTTAAATATATTAGATTTTGCCTTCTGTCAGTAGGGTGAGACCTTCTTTCTACGTAACCTTCTTTTTCCAATTGATCAATAAGTCTAGTTATGCTGGGTTTATCCCTGTGGGTAAAATCTGCTATTGCCTGCTGTGAACATCCCTGTTGTTTCCATAAAGGTACTAGCACCGACCATTGTTCCCGGGTCAGGTTAATATTATTCAATTTGAATTGCTGACCCAAAAAACGATTGAACAGTAGAGGTACATTCCCGGTAAGCAGATTGTATCGATCTTGTTCAGTTAATATTTTTTCAGCTTTCATATAAAAATTATTATTGAACAAAGTTAATTAAACAATAGTTGTAATAACAACTATTTATGTTAAATTTTTTTTAATCTTAAAATCATTGAGATGACATAAGCTTTTTTATTTAATTCTTGTTAGTACCATTTGTGATTAGTGAAAAATGTCTAAGTTAGTTTGAAGACGTACAATAATGAAAAATCAGCTATATTTGCATCAGTAAAAATAGTAGTTCATATTCTTGCTTCAAAAAGTGACCTATTCAGTGACCTGAAAAACAAGAATACAGTATAAAGCGTATCCATAGGGAGTTTTTTAAGAAAGAACAAGTCCCGTCCGGATCGCAGCTATAAAAACAAAATAGCACAAAAAGCTTTAAAACATACGTTTTAAAGCTTTTTTCGTTTTTAGACTATTTAAAAAGAGTCAAAATTGCACAATCTGAAAGTGACTTATTCAGTGACCTGAAACATACGGAAAAATAGGTCACTGAGAAATTGAAAATTCAATTCGATATTTTTTCATTAAAAAATAAAAAAAATTGAATATTCTTTGAAATTTTTTATCAGATTTTTTAATCTTAAGTGACCTATAAAAGTGACCTCACTCAAGTGGTTTAAAGAGGTCACTAAATGTTTTGAAAAGCGCCTCTGGTAAGCCAGTTCAGAAAGTGAATATCTTGTTAATGTTTTTTACTGAAGTTAATTTTAAACTCATAAAATTCAAATAAATGAACAAGACATTTAATCTACTTTTCTATGTGAAGAAATCAAAGATCAATGCTAATGGAGAAGTGCCAATATACCTGCGTATTACGGTTGATGGGAAAATAACCGAGATTAGTACCAAACGTACTGTGAATACTAAAAAATGGAGTTCAGGGATGCAAAAAGTAACTGGTACATCTGAGGAAGTCAAGTCGCTTAATTTTTATCTCAAAACATTTGAACAGAAAATTTACAATATCTATCACGATCTGATTAAAGATAACGAAAAAGTAACTTGTGAAATTCTCAAAAATAAGTTCCTTGGAACAGGTGAATTCAATAGAACACTAATACCAATTTTCTTAGACCATAATGATAGAATGGAAAGACTTATTGGAAAGGAGTTTGCATCAGGAACTCTCGGAAGATATAGAACTTGTCTCAGTCATATCAGAGAATTTTTGAAATGGAAATATAATGTATCAGATATTAATATCAAGAAAATTGATTTCGCATTTTTAAATGATTTTGAATTCTTTTTACGAACTGAAAAGTCTTGCAATAACAATTCTGCCGTAAAGTATATTAAGAACTTTGGAAAGATTGTTCGTATCTGCCTTGCCAATGGTTGGATTGAAAGAGATCCATTTCTTAACTATAGCTCAAGTTTTAATGAAGTAAGTAGAGTTTTTTTAAATGAACAGGAATTAGAGGTTATGTTCAATAAAGATTTCAAGAATGAGCGGTTGTCACAAGTCAGGTTTATCTTTCTTTTTAGCTGTTATACAGGACTGGCTTACATAGATACGCAACAACTTAAGCAAGATAATATTAATATTGGCTTAGACGGTAATAAATGGATTTACACAATACGGCAAAAAACAAAAACAAAATCAAATATACCATTACTCCCTAAAGCGGAAGAAATTATCGAGAAATACGCAAATCATCCAGCTTGCTTAAATAGTGGCAAGCTGCTACCTATACTAAGTAATCAGAAGATGAATGCTTATCTTAAAGAAATCGCTGACCTTTGTGATATAAACAAAGAACTAACTTATCATATTGCGCGTCATACTTTTGCTACTACGATAACTTTGGCGAATGGTGTCCCTATAGAAAGTGTTAGTAAAATGCTCGGACATAAAAATATTAAGACCACTCAGCATTACGCGAAGATTCTTGACCAGAAAGTGAGTGAAGATATGCTAGTGCTAAGAAATATTCTTCAAATAAAAGCAGATTCCCTAAATTAGAATTTACAATTTAGATTTTAAGCGAGGGTAAGATTTTATAATTTTAAAAAAATAATTAAGAAAATGGCACCAACTCTCTTTAGTGGGTGCCATTTGTCGCTTGTAACTATAAAGAAATAGATATAGAAACAATAAAAAAAAAGATTTAGAAAAATAGTAAAATCCATAAAGTGATTAAGATTGTCTTTGGTTTATCTAATAGAACTTGGATGTGATAGATTTCAAATACTACTATATACTTATAGATTCTTAAATGCTTTTAACATATTTAGTGGATTTGATTAAGATCAAGTACATAAAGAAAATGTTCCAGATTGACCACCTTCTTTATAGCAAGCCCTGGTGTTGCCCAAGCCATATCCATATTAACTATAATAAGTTCATTTCCTCGTAAAACTACCTCAGCAGGTTGATCTAGCTGTCCATTTACACCATTTACATCTTCATTATGATAGAGTAAATTCACTTTACCATTTTTAGAGATGCGATAAATTGAATTACCATTAAAATCCGCTAAATAAAAACATTTTCGCACTGTGTCAAATAAGCAGTTCGAAAATCACATTGCCGAACATTGGAATTTTTTTGACAGACAATGGGTTTAAAAACGGTTGAATAGACTGTGGTTTCAATTCTAATTTGCCAGCAGGCTTTGCTTCCCCGGTTTCTATTTTTGAAACTGTTTTATTGGTTGATAAAGCAAAACTAATCGGTAAACCTGTATTTTTCTTTACAGCCCCAGCAATTTTTGTTGTCCACTGATAGCATCCGAAAAACTTATCCATTCCTGAGAGATCAAGATAGAACTCATCAACACTGGCTTTTTCCATAATGGGAACTTTTTCCTGGATAATCTCTGTCACCTGATGTGACATATTGAAGTAGTACTCCATATAGCAGCTTGGGAATATTTGGCATATCGATTAGCAATCAATGCGGGAATTAATATGTCTGAAACTAAAATTCAAAAATTAGGTAATAATTACCATAGATTTTTCACTAAACGATTTGATCGCATTGGCGAAGGTAGAATTCATTTTTCGTCAGCTATGACTATGACAGGAAATTATGAAGATTTATTAAAAGATGCTACACCCAGCTATTTAGAAATTGTTGATTTTATAGAAATATCAGGTGCAGATATCAAAAATAATTTGGAGGAATTGTGGAGAAGAATAGTATTCAGTATCTGTATATCAAATACCGATGATCATCTCCGAAATCACGGATTTCTTTTAACTCCAAAAGGATGGGTACTTTCACCAGCATATGACCTTAATCCATCTGTTGATAAAGATGGTGGATGTACTAATTTAGCGTCCAGTTAAAGTTAAGCATAAAACCTTAATTTTAACCTATGAAACGAGAGAGAAAAA
>NZ_JACLCT010000041.1:0-39396 GCF_014218915.1 Chryseobacterium sp. C2(2020) | reverse complement strand
TATATGCGCCTATTGTTTTTATCCGGAAAAACCATCGGTAAATTTCCCGAACTGGATAAATGCATAGATGGCAAGGACAACTAAATATAATTCAATATTTTAGCGTCGAGTTCACGTTATTTATGTATTGTCTTTGTGGCTTGTTTATTGTGAAAAGTGATCATTTATAAAAAAACCTGCTGTAAAAGCAGGTTTTTTTATTTTAAAACTGAAAATTTAATGTCCGGCTTTTGTGCCTTCCTCCTGCTTTACGTGACTCAAATACTTCGTACAATAAGCTCCGAAGATCAGGATTACAATATAACAGAATACAGGAATGATGAAAGAATGCTGAACCCCGAAAATATCTGCTAAATATCCCTGAAAAACAGGAACAATAGCACCTCCCAGAATTGCCATAACCACCAGAGAAGAGCCCTGACTTGTGTATTTTCCCAATCCTGAAATAGCGAGAGTGTAGATATTTGAGAACATGATTGAGTTAAAGATTCCTATTCCCAGAATGCTGTACATTGCCAGTTCGCCATGATTAAACATTGCAGAAATCAATAACAGAACATTAACTCCCGCAAATATAGATAAGGTTCTTGCCGGAGCCGATTTTCCGATAAAAAACGCGATAAAATTTAAGGCAATAAAAACTAAAAAGAAGCTGATCTGAGAAAAGCTAAGATCTACAATGCTGAAAATAACCAAAAATACAGCGATAGCCGCTCCCAACATATATAAAGCTTTTTTTGCCTGACTGATTGACTGATTGAGTGAAATTGCACCTAAAAATCTTCCTATCATTGCACCTCCCCAATACAGGGAAAGATAATTTTTGCTTACCACTTCAGAAAGATTCATTACCTGTGGCTGCTCCAGAAAACTAATGATGAAACTTCCCACTGCAACTTCGCCTCCTACATAACAGAACATGGTAAGAACTCCAAATTTCAGATGGTTGTGCTGCAAAGCTCCGAATCCTTTTACAATTTCTTCCCCTTTTACCTGAAAGTCCGGAAGTTTAACTCTTGAAATAAGCAAAGCTACCAAAAGCAGAATTGCTGCAAAAATGAGATAAGGAATTTTCGTTGCCGCTGCACTGAAAGATCCGTCCGGAGCGGAAAACAATTCAAAAATTAAATGTCCGCCTAAAACCGGAGCAATTGTAGTTCCGAAGGCATTGAACGCCTGTGTCATGTTCAGGCGGCTGGATGCGGATTCTTCCGGACCCAAAAGCGAAACGTAAGCATTTGCCGTAATCTGCAAAACGGTAAATCCTAACCCTAAAATAAATAAAGCTCCCAAAAATAATCCGTAGGAAGAAAAACTTGCAGCAGGGTAGAAAAGTACACATCCTAAAGCGGCAAGAAAGATCCCGAAAATGATTCCTTTTTTGTAACCCACTTTGTCAATAGGATCTCCTTTTGTGGTGGAGATGAGGAAATAAATCAGTGAACCGATGAAGTAAGCTCCGAAAAAGCAGAACTGTACGAGCATGGATTCAAAGAAAGTAAGCTTAAAAAGCTGTTTCAGATAAGGAATAAGAATGTCGTTCATACAGGTGATGAATCCCCACATAAAAAACAATAGTGTAATGGTAATCAACGGAACAGTATAGTTTCTGCTGCCCATTTTAGCATCATTTATCATAAATTCATATATATTAAAGTTTAAAGATAGTTGGTTTATTTAATAAATTATCATTTCGAGACAATAAATTTAACCGTTTAAGCAAAGAATTTTTAATATGATAATTATTTATGACCATCAAAGATTGAATAATATTTATTGTGAATATAATCACTGTATTGGTGTATTTATCTAAATTTTAAGAATTTAACTTTATTAAAGAAAATTGGCAAAGAAATTGTGTGTCTCTATTTGAAACTATTAAAAAACAAAGCTATGATTTCTTACTACGATTTTAAAAATTTGCCAAATCAGGCACAGTGCAGTTTCGTGATGAATGAAGGACGTATCATGAGCGAAAGAACAATGGATACAGTAAAATATGTACTTTATGAAGTTTCTTATTTTACCGTTGAGGTTATATACAATACCATTAACAACAAAACAGAAGTCATTAATGTTTTTCAGAACAAAGGAGCTTATGCTATGTAAACATATTTAAAGAGACATATTATTTATTAAAGAACAGATCTGTAAAGGTCTGTTTTTTTTATTGCTTTTATCCGGAAATTCGGGGATTTAAATCAAAAAAATCCTCAGAGAGAATCTGAGGATAAAAACTAATAACCATGAAAACTCAAATTAAACATGAGTAATTAGTAGTATTAAAAAATTGTGCCAAGAAAATACTGAAAAACCTGTATTTAAGATTAATTAAGAATATTAACGAAAATTTATAGTATAGAAATTTTAAATCATCCTGCATCTAATTTCTTATCTCGGAATTAGATAAATACAGAAGAATTTAAATGATATTTATACTCACTATGGCATAATAATAGGTTGATTACAGGTAATTAACCAAAACCATCACAAAATGAATTCTAATAATGAACAAAAAAGTATCAGAGGAAAAACCGTAGTGATTACCGGAGGAAGCAGTGGAGTAGGAAGAGCTGCTGCGGAAGCATTTGCTTTGGAGGGATGTAATATTGTAGTTGCGGCAAGAGGTAAAGAAGCTTTGGACGAAACGGTAGCTTTATGCAGGGATTTGGGTGTTTCCGCCATGGCTGTTCCTACAGATGTTTCTATTGCGGGTGATGTTCAGAATTTAGCCAATAAAGCATTGCAGTTTAACGGCAGAATAGATATTTGGGTAAACAATGCAGGAGTAATGTCCAATGGGAAATTTGAAGAAATTCCGATGGATGTAAATGAACAGGTGATTAAAACCAATCTTTTCGGGTATATGCATGGAGCTTACAGTGTTTTGCCGGTCTTTAAAAAACAGAACGAAGGAATTTTAATCAATAACGTCTCTATAGGCGGATTTATGCCTGCTCCTTACAGTGCGGTTTATTCTTCCACAAAATTCGGAATCAGGGGAATGATGGAGTGTCTTCATGGAGAAATTTCAGATTTTCCGCAGATCCATATCTGTAATCTTTATCCGCAGATTCAGCGTTCTACAGGAAATATGCACTCTGCAAAATATTCAGGGCTGGATTTTAAAGTTCCTCCTTTTGCTGCAGACCCACGAGATACAGCTGCTAAAATGGTGGAATTGGCAAAACGTCCAAAAAAAGATTTATTTCCGGATTTCACTTCAGCATTCCTGAAAAACGTTTACGGGTTATTTCCAAAACCTGTCATTAATACCGCTTCAGCGGTCATGAGACTGATGATGAAAGTAAAAAATGCCCCATCCGATTCCGGAAATATTCTAGAGCCTTCCTCAGAGCCTCACCGAATTTATGGCGAGACGATGCTTCCTGTTCCATCAAGAAAAACAAAAATTGCAGTTTTAGCAGGTTTGGGATTAGGTCTGGCTTATATGTTCCTAAAATTGAAATCCAATTCTTCAGAAAACAGTTAAATAAAAAATCCTTCAAATTGAATTTGAAGGATTTTTTTGCGGAGAGTGAGGGATTTTGTACCCATTTCTCATCGCTTTATGGATAAGATTTTCGCTGTAGCATCTCTGTGAATGGCCTCAAATAGGACATTGGCAAAAAAGTGGTAAAATCCTAATTTAAATTTTACGTAGTAAAACTAGGAATTTTCGTTCGAATTTGCAAGTAAAGATTACTAAATTTTGAACAAGTTTTTTGAATTCATATTTGAAATTTAACAACATTTTTTCTTTTAAGAAATTCCTCAGATGAAATATTTCTAAAAGAAAACGAAGAAAAAAAATTAAAAAAAAAGAAAAAAAGAAAGCCTTTTGAAAATGAGCGGAGCATTCTGTCAAGGTTTTTTGGAAAAAGTTTTTGCGTAGATTTTTATACGTAAAAACTTTTTGTGAAAATCCGGAGGGCTTGACCTTGACAGAATTTAGAAGTTGGATTAGATAGCGAATTATTTTTGGTTTCTTTTTTTTTGGTGAATACTTGTTAAAATAAATGATAATTTATCTTACTATTTTATTCAACTTTTACCTGTCCGTTCATCAGCATAGGTAAAAGCCAGTCACGCAATTGTGTAAGTTGTTGGTTTTGTTGCTCTAAATTGTTTTGCTGTTGGAAAATTACTGAGGCACTATTTTCAAATTGATTAACTAATCGTTTTTGAGGTTTTAAAATTTTGATTGTTTTTAAAACAGATGTGGAGATTTCTTTAAATGTAGAACCAGATGCGTTTGCTTCAATTGACAGCATATTCTGTTTAAGCACATAAAAAACATATTCAAAAGGATATTCTTTATTACAAACAATAGACTTGAAACCTTGATTAGTAGTACAATCAAATCTGTTAATAGCTAAATAACCTATTGGAGCTCTTGATGACATCAAAACAGAATTTGCTGGTAGAATATTTAAAGATGCCTCTTTAAAACCTTTTTCTGTGACATCAAATTCACCTCTTGCAATAAATTTATTTCCGATATTTTGAGATAAATCTTTCGGTGTTATCCACGGTATATCATTTTTAGAAAAATTTTCTTTATTAGCTTTTGAGGGTGTACTTCCCCCTGTAATTGTTCCTAACTCCTCAATTGTTTGAAATCCCCATCCTTCCGGAATTTCTCTTCTTAAAACTTCATTCCAAATCATCTTGCCACCGTTTGATTTATAGGGATTTCCGTTTTCGTCTGGAAAATCAAACTGAACAAACCAATAGTCGTACAGCGTTTTCGCCATACGCTCTAAATTATCATTTATTGTACGACTATGGCTATTTTTGTTTTTCATTCCTTTGCGACTTCAAAAATTTAAGAAAATTAAGTAAAATGAAGGAATTAGTGAAGCAAGAAATAATTAATGCAATGCAAACAGTTTTAAACTTTCAACAGTTAATGATGCTTGAAAAGGTAATACATCAATCTTTTCATTCTGTGGTGGTTACCTCCAAAAAAACTACTGAAGATAAGTTGGAAACTGATAATATAAACGTTTTAAATTTATTCATTTCATCCAAAAAAGTGGAAGGTTGCTCTGAAAAGTCATTGAAATATTATTTTTCGACCATAGACACTCTGTTTCAAAAACTAAAAAAGAAAGTTACAGAAATCTCTACTAATGATTTAAGATTCTATCTTTCAGAATATCAGGAGGTAAAAAAGTCTAGTAAAGTCACTATAGATAATATTCGTAGGATATTTTCAAGTTTTTTTTCTTGGTTAGAAGATGAAGATTATATTTTAAAAAGTCCTGTAAGAAGGATTCATAAGGTAAAGACCGCCAGAACTATAAAGGAAGTACTTAGTGATGAAGACATAGAAATACTTAGAGACAACTGCAAGCAGATAAGAGATTTAACGCTCATCGAAATGTTAAGCTCGACTGGTATTAGAGTTGGTGAACTTGTAAAAATAAATATAAAGGACATTGATTTCCACGAGCGTTCTTGTATTGTTACAGGTAAAGGAAACAAACAGCGTGAAGTCTATTTTGATGCAAGAACAAAGATTCACCTCAAAGAATATCTTCAGACCCGAAACGATGACAATGAGGCTTTGTTTGTTTCTTTATCAAAGCCTAATCAGCGACTTTCTATTGGAGGAATTGAAAGTATTTTGCGAAAACTGGGACAAAAAACCAAAATTAATAAAGTACATCCCCATAAGTTTAGAAGAACTTTGGCAACTATGGCAATCGATAAAGGAATGCCTATTGAGCAGGTTCAGAAGTTATTAGGTCACGTTAAAATTGATACAACGTTACATTATGCAATGGTAAATCAGGCTAATGTTAAAATTGCACACCGAAAATTTATTAGTTAACAATGAAATATATTTTTAGAATTGATGAAGTAGCAAAACTAAATCAATCTTCAATAACCAATAAAGATAAATTTAAATTAATTAATTATCTTGATACCAGTAGTATAACTAAAGGTAAAATTGATAGTTGGCAAGAGTTAAAAGAAAATTTTCCAAGTAGAGCAAAACGAAAGATTAAACAAAATACCATTGTCTATTCTACTGTAAGGCCTAATCAAGAACACTATGGCTTTTTTAATAGTATCGAAAAAGAAAATACTATTGTTTCCACAGGATTTGCAACCATTGATGTTTTTTCAGATAATGTCGAGCCAAAATTTCTGTATTATCTACTAACACAAAGATGGGTAACAAACTATCTTCATACTATTGCAGAAAATTCTGTATCAGCTTATCCTTCTATAACTCCGTCTGATATAGGAAATTTAAGGTTTGAATTCCCTGATTTACCAAAACAAAAAAAAATTGCAAGTATCCTCAGTGATACTGACCGTAAAATTGACTTAAACAATCAAATAAATGATAATTTATCTTACTAATTTACTCAACTTTTACCTGTCCGTTCATCAGCATAGGTAAAAGCCAGTCGCGTAGAGAGCTAAGTTGTTGGTTTTGTTTAAGGTTGGATTGCTTCTTAGATTCTATATTTTTTATTTGATTATAAAATCTTTCAACTAATACTTTCGGAGGTTTTATTACGAAATAAGACTCCATAAAGGATTCAAATAGAAAGTTTTTAATTCCGCTAGTTTTTCCCTCATATCCAAAAAAAACATTAGCATCGTATAACCTTTGCCATTCTTGTAAGAAATTGAAAGAGAACTCGTTTTCTTTTAAAGAAATAGCTTTACAAAAGTTTGAGCATATAATATTTGAATCAAATCTTTCAAATGTACTTTCAGTTAAAAGGGCGATTCTTCCAGTAGATTGTGTTGGACTTCCACCTGAAATTTCCACAATAAAATCATCTGGTTTTAGAGCCTTTGATATATTATTTTTCAGAATATATCTTTGGGGTGCTTTAACTTCACCCTTGCCGTTTAATCCATTAATGTCAGCACCTCTAATACAATAAACTTTTTCCGTATAATTACCCTCAATCTTATCTTTACCCCAATCTCCAGTCTTTGTTTTTTCTATCCAATCATTAAATACAGTTACTTTCCATCCTTCCGGAATTTCCCTTTTCAAAACTTCATTCCAAATCATCTTGCCACCGCTTGATTTATAAGGCTTTCCGTTTTCGTCAGGGAAATCGAACTGCACAAACCAATAGTCGTACAGCGTTTTTGCCATACGCTCTAAATTATCATTTATCTTACTATTGGTTTGAATTTTTAAATAGATATCAAAAAGTAAATCTCCTATTGCCTTTTGATTTTCAAAAGAAGGTAGTACTATATTTAAATAAGAAAAAATTTGTTCATTCAAACTTGCTCTTAAGGTCATTATTGCATTATTATTCATTGAAGATCGAAATAAGTTACTTCTTAAATAAAATGCAATGTATTTATAGTAAACTAAATCCTTTTGAATTGGTCTTAATCTCTTTAAAAAACCACTATAGGTAGCTTTTGGATAACTCTTAAAAGCAACAGAACTCATACCTAATTCATTTAAACTCTCACTTGTCCGAGTTAGAAATATATCTCCCTCCTTTATTGAATATACTTCTTGTTCTTTTTCAGAAGTATACATCAAATCATCTAGTTCGCTAGGCAAGAAGTAGTCTGAAAATACTGTCTTAAAAGAAAGAAAAGGACTTCCTTTACCTGCTTGGTCTGGTGTAGATGAAATTCCTGAGCTCATTCTATACAAGCTAGAAAACTTATATACTTTTAAATGATTCATACTTCAAATTTTTAAGCTGTTCCTGAATTTTTATGTCCAAAGCATTTCCTTCCGCAAAAAGACTTTGCAAATTTGTTTCAAAATTTCGCATTTTTTCAGCAAATTCTTCTGGCGTAATATCAACATATTCTATTTTAACTTCAAAATATTGCCCTGCAGAAAAAGAATAATTCTTTTCAGCAATTTGTTCTTTTGTTACTATAACAGACAAGTCTTCAACAGCCTGCTTTTGATTAAAGGTTTCCACAATTTTTGCTTCTTCATCGGGCGTTAAAACAGTACGTTGATTTTTGCCTTCTTTCACTGTTTGTCCCAGCTTAGAAGCATCCATTAAAATAATATGCTCGCTATCTGCTCTTTTATCAAAAAATAATACTGAGACATTGGTTCCTGTACTTGCAAATATGTTGCTTGGCATACTTACTACACCCCGAAGCCAACCATTACTAATTAACCTTTCACGAATTTTCTTTTCAATCCCACTTTGAGCAGTAATGAAACCTGTTGGAACAACAATAGCCGCCTGACCTTTTTCACTTAAACTGTGCATAATATGCTGAATAAACAAAAGATAAATCGCCATCGATTCTTTTTTGCTTTTCGGAACATTTGGAATTCCGGCAAAGAATCTTTGTTTAAAAGCATCTTTCTCAAGATCATCTCTAAAATCAGAAAAATCTAACTTAAAAGGTGGATTAGAAACAATGTAGTCAAACTTTGTATCTAAATAAAAAGGCTGTGCAATGGTGTTAGTTTTAATAATATTCGGAATTGAATGCGTAAGACTGTTCAAAACCAAATTCAAACGTAACATATTGCTCGATTTCTGTGAAATATCTTCTGAATAGATCGTGCAGTTCTGTTCACCAATCTGATGAGCTAAGCTCATCAATAAAGTTCCCGATCCTGCACTTGGGTCATAACATTTTACACCTTTTACTTTATCCGGCACAAGAATTTGCGCCATAATACGGGCAACAGCGTGTGGTGTATAATATTCTGCATATTTACCACCACTGTCAGTGTTGTAATCTTTAATTAAATATTCAAAAATAGTTGCAAAGAAATCATATTTCTGAACAAACATTTCTTCAAAGGAAAATTCAAACAATTTATTAATCAAGGCCTTTGCAAATGCATCACGTTGAGAAGCGTCAGAGATAAACTGAGTAAGCTCATCAAACAATGTATCTTTCGCACCACTAAATGATTTTACTGAAAATACATCAGCATTTTCAATCGATATTTGTCTTAAAGTATCATCAAATGTTTTCCCAAAGTCACTGTCATTTTGAATTGCGAACAAATGTGAAATCAAATGATCCGGATGTAATCTTGGAATATTCGGATCCAAACTTGCCAGTAGAAATTGATATTCGTCATCACTCATCTCACGAAGTGCTTTAGAAAAATTATCAGCCTCTGCAAGTTGAGGTTGCTCTTCTTTTACCGCAAAACGGAATTTATCATTAAGAAATTTATATAGAAATATTTGCGTAATAATCTTGAATTCATTTCCGTCATTTCCCAGTCCGTAATTGGCACATACACTTTTAAGATTATCGATTAAAGATTTTGTTTTAGTAATAAAGTTTATATCTTGAGTCATTATCTATATTGATATTGTTGTAAATATTCTTGCGAAATTAATTGATTTATTTTTTCTGTCGTTGAAAAGTCAATATTTATATTTTCTTTCTTTTTAAATTCATCAACAACAAGTTTTAGAAGATATCTTTTAAAGTACGCTTCATTTTTCACCATTTCCTCCTGATTGGTAATTGTTTCATCAACTTGTAATTTTACCTGCATCAATGCGCGGTGAAGTTGTGATTCTTTTGTGTTTAAAGTTCCTTTTTCTGACAAACGTTTGTGAATTCTGGCGTACTTATCGTCACTGTCATATTTAGCTTTTAGCAAAGCATTTTTTCTGTTCAATTCTTTGGCTTGGTCATAGATTTTCTGAAGAAGATGCATATTTTCTACCATATCTTCCTGAGTCACCTCACTAAGATTTTTTTTCTTGAAAATTCTTTCTAATTCAGCTCTAAGACTTACAAATTCAGGATCAAGCTGATCAAAATTAGTTTGTAAAGATTCTCTGGCTTTTCGTAAAATGTTTTTAAATTCATCAGCAAGTACCAATTCACTTTCATCGACTTTAACAAATTGAAAAATTATATCCTCTAAAGCTTCATTTAGAAGATTCCGATTAGCTTCTTCGTTTCCGATGCTTTCTACAAGGTTTAGATTGTCAAGTCGATTTTGCGTTTCAATTAATAGACGATTGAGAAGTTCAAAATCTGCTAAGCCTTTTAAAGCTTCATAACCATTTATAGCAATTAAGTTTTTTAGCTCTTTTGCAGTTCGTAAAGCCTTTACAAGTCTAAGAAGTTCTTGCTTATCATTTAATTCCGCAATTTGTTGAGAAAACACTTCTTTATTAAGTGTGTCATAATGAAATAGTGTATCTTTTATTTCTTCAAGCTCTTGTTTAATCTCTTGTTCAGATTTAAATAGATGAGAGTACATTTCCATTTCATCACCCAGCTGTTCCTGTAATTCATCAAAATAGAGTTTATTGGTACGATCAAACGCCTTTGAAATGTCAGCAAAATCTACAACATATCCGTATCGGTACTTTTTGTAAGGACGATTAACTCTGGTAAGTGTCTGTAATAAATTATGATCTTGGATGACCCGCGCTAAATATAATTTTTTCAATCGTTTAGCATCAAAGCCTGTTAACAGCATATTATAAACAAACAAAATATCGACGTGTCCTTTTTTATACGCCTTTATAAGTTCCTTTCTAACCTGCTTGTCATTTTCATCGTGTAAAATTAAAGAAGCAGTCAATTTTGGTTCTTCTTTCAAGCCGTATTTTGCTCTTGGTTCTGCAACCATCAATACGCTTGCATCTGTTTCCTGTTCGCCATATTTCTCCTGAAATAAACGAAATAATTCTTTTGCCTGGTCTGCAGAATCACAAACTACCATCCCTCCCAGAGTAGTATCTTGCTGATCTTTACGGAATTTTATTAAATCACTGCAGATATAATCTAATAATGGCTCTGCAAACTTTGTATTTTTGTAAATGTCTTTTGCAGAAATATCACCACGCAAAACTTTAATCTCATCAATGACATTCTGCATTTGCATTTTAAAATTGCCCTCTATTTGCTCTCTTATCAATCTGAGCGTATATCCATCAGCAATGGACATATTGTAGTAATACTTATGGATATAATTTCCAAAAAGTAGTTTTGAATCATAATCTTTTGCTACCTCCTTCAATAATGGTGTTCCGGTAAGCGCAATTTTGATTGCATTTTTATCAGAATTAATAAGGTTTGCAAGATAATTTCCTTTCGGATTATATGAGCGATGCGCTTCATCTAAAAAGTAGATTCTTTGAATATTAATGTCGTAATTTACCTCTTTTAAAACTATAGCATCCTCAGAAAACTTCTGAATATTAACAACTGTAATTTCCGGCTTACCACTATCGTTATGGATTGCACCAACAGTTTGTAAATCATTTACAAAATCAGCCTTAGAATTTACAGGATTTACTTTTAAACCACGATTGGAAAATTCTGTTGAGGCTTGAATCAAAAGATCAAGACGGTCAACAATAAAATAAAACTTTGGGATAATATGCTTCTTCGAAAAATAATGTGTCAAATGTTTTACATTATAAAAAGCCAAAGCAGTTTTACCTGAGCCTTGTGTATGCCATATGATACCCTTATTTTGTCCTGAATCAATTTTTGCAGCAATTGCTTGAGTTGCAAAAATTTGCGGATAACGCATAATATGTTTTTGATCGACAGGCTTACCATTATCTTCTTCCTCTACATAAGCAATAGCAAACTGTAAAATAAATTTTAATCGTTCCTTACTAAAGAGAGAAGTGAGAATCCTATTTGTTGGACTATTTTCATTCTTATTAGTGATGAAGTCAGGATTGTGCTTAATAACGACTAAATTATTATCTCTGAGAATATCCAATTCTTTGTCTTCACTTAATTCTAACAATCTTTCTTTTACCGGATAATCTAAATCTTCTCTAAAATAATTAAATGATATATTGGAGTAAGCGGAAGTTGCATAATAAGCTCCAAAAATGGGCTCCACTAAGCCATCTTCATATTCCATATTATTGGAAAATACCATCAGTTGAGTAATGTTTGCAAAACGTCTAAAATATTTATTTCCAAACCTTTCATTAATGCGTCTACGTTCAGCGATAACTCCATCTTTATTATGAGGTTTTTTTACCTCTACAAAAGCTAATGGAATTCCATTAACGAGAACTGTGATGTCCGGACGATATTCTTCATCGCCGGATTTGCAGGTTAATTCAGTTGTGATGTGAAAATCATTATTTGAAAAATTTTCAAAATCAATTAATTTAATACCGGAAGTAGATGTTAAACGTTCATAGAATTTTTTCCCAAGATCCTCAAAATCTAATTCCAAATTAATCTCATCCAAAACCCTTTGTGCTTCTGCTTCAGAAATACTATTTATTTCTGCAATCTTAGGCAAAAAAATAGAAGGGAAAATATTATTTTCTTCTATCCTGTTTTGTTTTTTTAACGAAATATATTGATAGCCTAGTCGCAACAAATGCAAGATGGCTGGTATTTTAACTCGGGAATCTTCGTTGAAAGACATTGGCTAATTTAGTTTTAATTCTTAAAGATAATAAAACGAGTAATTACAAAAGCACTTTATAAGAAATACTTTATAAATAATAACCATATATCTTCAATAATTATAGTCTTTGGCTTAGAATTACTTTTTTTTACACCTAACACCAACCTTCAACTCCCCATCAAAATCCAACATCACCACCTGACTCCCCTGAAACGGATTATACGACGGCTGATAATCAATATAGCCCGAAGAATGGAGATTCTTCAGGCATTTATGATAGGTGGCTTTTGAACGGATTTTACTGATGCGCATCACCTCATCACGGGAAATACTAACCGGATTGCGGAAACGGCTGAAATTCCAGAACTGGAATAAGGCTAAATAAAGGCTGATGTGTGATGGATTAAGTGTATGATCCTGAGCTACCTTTTCATAGAAAGCTGTAAGATGTTTAATATAATTCATAATTTAGTTTCGGTGCTTCAAAATATCATTGCTTATTTTTCAACATTTCTTCAATGTCTTTGTAATTGTAATATAGTGTTCCACCGACACGGGTGTAAGATAAAGTTCCATTGATTCGTAGCTTCTGCAATGTTCCGGAGGAAATTTTCAGAAGTGCTTTGACCTCTGACGAACGCAGCCATAATTTCTGTTGGGAAATCTTGATTTGAAAAAGGTTTTGTATGTCTTCCAGCAATTCGGTTCTAAATTCCTGAAGGTCTTCTTTGGTGATTAGATTTACAATCATAGCAACTTCATTTTTGTTTTTGACTTAGTTTTCTTCTACAAATTTGTAGCATTAAAACATTGAAAACAATAGTGTTAGAGGGGCGTGGGCTAAATAAGAACAATCTGGGTGATGCAGGAATCTTTTGGAGATTAAAAAAGAATAAATTGGAATCTACTAGATGATTTACAAAGAAAAAAGACGAGTTCCGAAGTCTTTTCCCCTTTTTGCAAAAAAGGCAAGAGCGTTTTTGGATGTACAACTTGAAAAGTTTGTATATACAAAGACACATCTTGCAAAGTAATACTGCTCATTTTTTCAGAGCTCTGAAAAAAAAATTATTTAATTGATTATTAATTAGTTGAATTAATTGCTTTTGAAAAGAAAAAAAGCAGAACAGACATCAGGGCAGTTCAATTTTTGAGCCGCATTTGCAGTACCCGGCTCAAATTCTGCACCGGAGTTAGGGATGACCGGCTCACTTTTTGAGCCAGGTAAGCGTGTTGTGGTAACATTTTTGAGCCAGTTTTTAAAAAAGTAGCACAATTTTTAAGCAGGGGTAGCAGCTGCTTTACTTTCCCGAATACAATCGAGAAATATGGAGGTTTAATTTTTGAGCCGCATCGACAGTATCCGGCTCAAATTCTTCGCTAGCTTTGGGATGAGCGGCTTACTTTTTGAGCAGGGGATATTAATCTGCTTTACTTTCTTAGATACAATTCAGAAATATGGTTGCTCAACTTTTGAGCAAGCATTTTAATATCCAGCTCAATTTTTACGCAGGAACAGTATTGAGTTTCTTAATTTTCGAGCCGATTTTAATCTGACCTGTGCACATTTTGCGCAGGTTTCAGATTTACGTGTATTACATCACGCAGGTTTATGATAGATGATTCATTAATCTCTTATATTAAGATTGATTATATTTGATTTACTTTGAAGTTTTTAAATGAATAACTTTTGTAAAGAAGCCAAATGAATTACCAGACATTTGAACCGGATCAGGACTTGAGAGCATTTATCAAATGTTATTGGACATTGGAAAGCCCGAAAGAAGAAACGCCTGAAAAGCAAACCATCGTTCCTGACGGATGTATGGAAATGATCTTTCATTATGGTGATCTATATAAACAATACTTAGATAATGGCAACAGCATTATCCAGCCCAGATGTTTTGTCATCGGGCAACTGACACGGCCACTTGAAATAGAGCCGACCGGCGAAACCGGAATTTTCTCTGTTCGCTTTCATCCCGAAGGATTTTTGCCTTTTACCACCATTCCGATAAAAGCGATGGAAAATACCGCCGTTTCATTGGAAAAGATGTTTGGAAAGGACGGACAGGAAATTGGACAACACATCTTAAATGCCAATTCCACTTCAGAGAGAATAAAGCTTATTAAAATATTTTTACTTAATCGGCTGACTAACATCGAAACCATTGACCGCATTGTAAAATCAACGGTTGAAACCATTATAACAGCCAATGGACAACTCCCGGTTGACGAATTGTCCAGACAAACTAATCTTAATCGAAGACAATTGTTACGCAAATTCTCTTCAGCCATCGGTTTGAGTCCCAAACAACTATCCAAGACTATTCGATTGCAGATTGCACTTAAAATGTTGCTGAACGATCAGTTCTCCAACCTAGCAGAACTGGCTTACGAAAACGAGTATTACGACCAGGCTCACTTTATCAAAGAGTTTAAAGAATTTACCGGATCTACGCCCAAAGAATTTTACGGTGGTCACCTTACGATGTCTTCACTTTTTTCGGCACGGATTAGACTTGTCCCATTTTTACAATTTTAGTTTTCAAAAACATTGCAACTTTGTCATCTAAACTTTCAGCAAGGAAGTTATCCAGTGTTTGGAAATTAAATAAAATGACAATTATTCAATGAGCTAATATTATGAAAACAGGAGCAAAATTTTTTATTACGGTCGTTAGTTTGGCTATTCTTTATGCCTGGACAACAAAGCATAAAAACGACATTCAAAAAGCGGAATGGCTGATCGGTACCTGGGAAAATAAAACCCAGAAAGGCAACATCTATGAAACCTGGACCAAAGTGGGTAACAATGAATTTTCGGGGAAAAGTTATAGTGTCAGAGGCAAAGACACGATTGTTTTTGAAAATATTCGGCTCGTGCAGGAAAACAAAAAGTTATTTTACATTCCGACTGTTAAAAATCAAAATGATGGTCTGTCTGTTCGTTTTGCCGCTAAAACTATTTCTGAAAATCAGTTGGTCTTTGAAAATCCTGAGCACGACTTTCCGCAGATCATCGCTTACAAAAAAATCACTTCCTATTCATTAATAGCCGAAATTTCAGGAACAAAAAACGGACAGAAACGCAAACAGACCTTTCCAATGAAAAGAGTGAAAAGGTAGTAATGTCAGCAAGCTTAGGTTAATTTATTAAATTCAATTATATAACTGAAAAAATTCTACAGATTGTCCCTTCCTTCACTGTCCGGGATATCAAGATCTTCCAAAGAACTTTTACCACCCAGAGTATCCGATTTTTTGATGACACTGATCTCTCCATTGAGCTCGATGACAACCGCGAAGACATCATCTAACCTTTCAATTCCTTCCTGACGCACTACAGCGTTGATCTCATCAACCGTTATGGCCTCGGTGTTCATATTGTCTTTGAGGTATTTGCCTTTATAGAACAGTAGACGTGGAGAGGAATTGATCAGGTGTTCCATCTTATCGGATGTACTCGCCAATTTTGCGAATAGGTATTGTAAAGCTATTATCAGAAATAACACCATTACACCTTCTGCCAATGGAACCATCGCAAGCATCATATAGGCCAATGTAGAACCCAGAGCGACCGTGACCACAAAATCGAAAGCGTTGAACTTAGCCAGTGTCCTTTTTCCTGAGATCCTGATGAAAAGGAATAGAATGACAAAAGAGGCAATGGTCATTAGTGCGACCTGTCCAAGCTTTTCCCAATTTTCAAATAACAAATCTTTCATTTACTATTTTTATCATTAGTGTTGATAAAATAATGCCAGAAATGACCTGTAATGAAAATGATCTTCACACAAACGTCTAATGTGCAATCTCTTCCTCCAAAATTGTTTTTCCGACTCTATGGGAAAATGTAAAAGCTATTCGTATAATTATTTATAATACACCGCTTTCCTTAATTTTCTAATTAATTAAGGTTAGACAAAATGTGCTAATATTAATATAAAACTCAGTATATTTCTAATAAAGGCTATTTTTCATATATATATTTCTGTCAAAAGTAGCTCAACCGAACTTATATTATATTATTGTTTTCAAAATTATTTATTCTAATGATTTTTAAACAATCTTCACTTAGTTTTACACTGCCTCCACAGCCATTCAATGGCAAAGGAACATTGATATTCCAGATAGCTATTCTGTGAAAATTTAAAAGTTCAATTATTCTGATTCTATTTTGAATTCTCATATTTAAAAACTTTTTCATAAAGTCACAATTAGTAATTAATAATATCCCTATTTGGTAATTTAAACAGTCTTTTCCAGGGCGAGTATATATTTCTAATTTTTCCAAATCCTCAATTATCTCATAACCAGTTACTTTTGGATTTGATTTAATTTCAATAGCGATTATATTATTATTAGTTGTAGTATGATGATGGATAACTAAATCAGGAATCAAGGTATTATCAAGTTGATAGCTTGGTAAAAAGGTTAATCCTTTTCTCAATTCTCCATTTATATACCAATTGTGTCCGGTATAAACTAATCTAAGTTGATGATATAATTCAAATGCAAAAGCTCTTTCATTTAAATGAATTTGACCTTGGATTGCTGGAATCTTAAAATATTCAGGAGCTATGTTGAGTAATGCTGTTTTAAACTTAGTCAAATGTTCATCTTTAAAACTTTTTGCCATCTTTTTATAATATAAAATTCAAATTTACGCATTGCATCAAAATATATATAGGCAGTTCAACAATTCAATCTTCCTCAATCTCCTTCAATCTCTTAATTATAAATTCTATAGGTCTCATTCCATTAATTTCAAGAAAATGGGATGAGAACAACTGTCGGCTGGACATTCCACATTCTCTGGCTAAATCTTCAACTTTGTACAGCAGAAACTTTTTATTTTCCATAAGAAGATTGGTAATGTAACCGATTCTTAAAGTCTTCAGATACTGCGTGAAAGACATTTTCAGATGCTCGTTCAGCACGTAAGACAATTGGGAATGGTTTCTGCCAAACATTTTGGCAACCTTTGGTAAAGTGAGATTTTTGGTAAGAAATTGTTTCTGCTCTTCAAAATTTTTAAGTTTAACTTTGATATCTTATATAACTTCCGGACTGAAAGGCTCTTTTTTACTGGAAGGAATGGGAATTGTCTCAACAAAACCATCCTGATTTTTCATTCTTTCCAGCAATTCATAATACTTAATATCAATCCTTTTCTTTTTCATCCGCCGGCGATAATCCAGCAGAATAAGCAAAATAATGATAATCGATCCAACCGCAGTAATATTCAATAGGTTAATATTATTATTTTTCTTTTTCAACAATTGTTTGTCCTGTAGTAATGGAATCCTGTCATATTCGTGATAGATTTTTGATGCCATCATTGGAAAATCAGCAATGAGAATTGAATCCATTTTCAACAGCTGGTCAATATAATATAATTGCCCGTCAACATTACCATTCTGTTTTGCATCATCAAGAAGATACTGATAATTCGAGCGGATCTCCGGACTTATGAAATGGAATTTATGAATCATAGAATCTACTTTATTCAGGTAACGCAAAGATTCCGTCCTGTTTTCTTGGAGCCAATATGCTTTTCCTAGATAATAGTAAACCATTGTCAACGAACCGTAATCCTGATTATTAAGCAAAATATCACGGGATAGTTTTAAATGTTCTAAGGCTTCATTTTTATCTCCTTTTCTCAAAAGCTGTAGGCCTTTTCCTGTTTGCAAATAACCGTATTCCAATAGATGGTCGTTGATATTTTCCAGTTTTCGCAAACCCATATCAACCAATGAATCTTCCTGACTGTAGAACCCTAAATTTCTATAACAGGTACTAAGCCGATAAATGCTGTTAAAATATCCCGTCTCATTATTCAGCCTGGTGTTGGGATTAAGATTTTCTTTGAGGCTTTTCTCAAAATAACTCGCTGTATTTCTAAAATGTCCGGACGCTTCCTTGTAATCACCCAGATAACTTTTTACCATTCCAAGGTGATAGACAACCTTATTTTTCTGATAATCGTTGTCTGAATTTTGAGACCATTGATAAGCTTTAAGGTATTGTTCCAAAGCCTGTTTATACTGTCTTTTGTTGTAATAGTAAATGATTCCTTTTCCGAGGTAGGATCTTGAGATGACATCAGGGACTTTTGCTTGCAACGCTACAGAAATGGCACTATCAGCATAAGATAATTTGCGGTCTATATTTTTAGTATAAAAGATGGCTTCTTCATAACCTATGATCTGTTTGTTAAGACAATGCTCTTTTTTGGCTTTTTCGATATAGCGGTTTACAAAGACCAATGCTCTTTCATCATTTTCAGGATAACCTGCATACAAGTCTGAAATCGTCTTGTATGTCAGTTTTTTAGAATCCTGTGCCATCATAAAGAAGGGCAATAGATTGAAAATCAGCAGTAAAATCTTATGATGACAATTCATAGCAATAAGATATACTCAAATTTACCGGAAAAATCTTTTTAAAATCACTTGTAGGAGCCAATGCGTTGACAGAAGCCGTAAAAACAACGCAAGTATTTTATTTTCAGTTATTTAAAAATAAAAACAGTGGTAAAAATGTATCATTTGTGACTTATAAAAAGATAGATCTTTCCCACAAATGCTTTCCACAGCCTTCCTATCACTGTAATTTAGTCTTCAGAATTCAAGGCGAATAACCGGAAGAAAAAAATAAAAAAACTAATAATGATTATGAAAAATTCCAAAACAAGAATCGTAGAATGGATCAGTTACTTTTTTATCCTGCTGTTTTGCTATGCAGCTATCAGTAAGATATTGGATTTCGAAAAGTTCCAGGATCAAATTTCAGCATCACCATTGTTGAATGGATTTTCGCAATTCCTGCCTTACACGATAATCATTGTCGAAGTTCTTATTGCAGGATTGTTATGCTACCGGAAAACGAGAAATATAGGACTAGTAGGAAGCTTTGTTTTGATGCTCGTCTTTACTGGATATATTATTTTAATAATAAGTACACGCAATAATCTTCCTTGTTCCTGTGGAGGAATTCTGGAGAAAATGAGCTGGAACCAGCATCTGTATTTTAATATGGGTTGCGTCGTTCTTTCTATCATCGCTTTAAGTTTAAATCTAAGATACAGCGGGCCTGCTGACTAAGTATGTTACCGTAATTATTCACGGATGATCGATCGTGACTGGATTTGTAATTAATGTTCAACCTTAAAATTAGATAGCCGAAAGCTGTTTAACAATCCGAAATTCTAAAATGATTTTATTAACAACAATTTGTTTGAGAATATGTAGAATAGGATATTTTGGTACGACAAGATTCGCTAATCTATGGGTATAATTAAATGATTTAACCTACTTAATTGTACTTCTCAGCCAGATTTCTAAAGTTTTTAAGGTAATCTTTTTTGATATATAAAAAGACCGGAATTATGAAACTTAATCAAATTTTGAAAGCCAATGCGGTAGCCATTGCTGCCGTGATATTCTCTGGGGCTGTGATGTCCTTTAAAGTGGCAGAGAAAAAAGCGGCTACGACGTATTTCTATAACAGCACGGACATTGCCTCCGGAGCATTTGCCAATACCTCACACTGGCAGACCACCAATGCTTCAGGGTGTGAAGTTGAAGGAGAAAGACCTTGCAGTATTATTGTTCCCGACGGACAGACCCTGAATGATGTTTTGGATGGAAAAAGCAATGCGCAGGTTCTATCTATGAGTTCCAATCGTAAGCCCTAATTATTATTGGCCATAAATGATGAATAAATTGAAGGCTGGCACTGGCCAGCCTTCTTTTATAGATCTTATTCTACTGCTTTTCTACCTATCTAGGATTCTGCGGCATTCCGCTTAGTGTTATAATATCTTCCGGAATAGCTATTGCGTACCGAAGGTCATTCGGAGGCAACATGTAAGTTTGCCCGTGAATGGTCCTGGTTAGGGTAATATTTGCACCATCCCTGTTATACCGTTTAAGATCTGCCCAGCGAATTCCCCTGAACAACAATTCCTTGCATCTTTCTTTTTTAATAATCGCTAAGGCTTCCTGCTTTGTGTTGGCTGTAAAAGGAATATAGGTTCCGGTTTTCCATCTCTTGATAAGGAGACTGTTTAGCATTATCATAGCATTGGCGATGTCGTTCGTTTGGGCATAGGATTCTGCTGCGATCAGGTACAATTCGTCCACTGCAACACTTGTTATTTTTCCTGAAGATCCTCCGGTATAATTACCTTTAAAGGAAATATCGCCGTTTGCATTTACTCTGAAATAGGCCGATTTCCTGAGATCATTAGCGTTATAACTCTGATACAGCGTATCGGTCACTTTAGCTGCTGCAAAACGTACGGGTGCTGATATCCTCATAGTTGTCCGCAGCAAAACTTCAGGATTCATATCCTTTATGGGGTATGATTCTGTTACGTTCAGTGTATTAAAATCCACAAGCGTGTTTTGGTAGCTCAATGCCTGTAACGCATAGGTCAGGGATTTATGATAATCGCCCATAAAGACATAAGTCCTTGCAAGGTATGCTAATGCCGTAATCTTAGATGGCCGGCTGGCAGCAACCTGTTTGACCGGCAAAAGATCCACCGCTTCCTGAAGATCCTTCAGGATCTGATCATATGTCTGTTTCAAAGTAGAGCGTCGGGAGGGAATATTCATATCCGGATCCAAACGAATTGGTAGGCCCAAATCTGTTGAAGCCTTAGCATTGCTGTAGGCAGGACACCAGATCTGCGCTGCATCCAGATATCGAATTGCTCTCATTGCCAATGCCTGTCCTCTTACGTTTTCGGCTCCGGGAATGGCATAGGTTTCCAGATTATTGAGAACAACATTAATAATATAAATAGCTTTGTAAGTATAATACCAATCATTGCCAGCACCCTGACTGGCGGACACATGATCTTTCTGCCAGGTGTACAAGCTTTTATCCTCCTGATATTCCATAGCATCAAAATCGGCATCCGACAAATAGAGTTCATCACAGGAAGCCAGTCCGCTGGATGCAAAATTGATCATCACATCAGAAAGGCGGTCCATCAATGCCTGGTTATCTTCAAGGCTCACAGGCACGGCGAGTGTCGAATCAGACCTTTCATCCAGAAAGCGGCTACAGCCTGTCAGTATCATTAATACGGATAATAATCCCAATGTTATTTTAAATGACTTTTTCATATGTAGATATTTATTGTTTTTCACAGGTCATATGTTATCGCCCATCTTCATTGGTGTTGGTTAGCAAGCTTTAATGGCGATTTCATAATATAATAAGTAATGTTAGATCAAAGATTTAAAAATTTGCACGTAATCCGATAGTATACATGGAAGGTGGTTTCAATCCGTTGCCACCCAGGTTAAAATCCGGATCGATTCCACTTTTATTGGCTTTCCACAACAAACCAAGATCACTGAGGTTTACAAACAAACTGAGATCTTTGAACATTGTTGATCCTAAAAAATGTTTATTGAAATGATAGTTGAGATTGATGTATTGCAGACGGATATGGTCAGCCTTTTCTATCAGTACGCTCGAACCATTGTAAAAAGCATCCCTGTTTGCGTTGCTCTGTAACGTATTGGACGGAACATCCGTGAATGCTTCATCACCCTCTTTCTGCCAGCGGTTTTCAAAATCGCTATGTCCCGTCCAGCTCCTGTACAAGTTGGTGTAGTTGATAGAGCTCCTTCTGAAGTAGTATCCCAATTTAAATACAATACCGATATCGAGACTAAAATTCTGATAGCCCACAGAGTTGATGAACGAGCCATATGCCGTGGGTAATGCTGAACCAAAGAACACCAGATCATTGACCGATGTTCCTGCACCGGTAAGAGCTGCATAGTCCTTGCTTACTGCACCATTAAGATAACCTCTGGGATCTCCCGTTTTGGGGTCCAGTCCTGCCCACTGATAAGCGAAGATGGAATACACTGGTCTTCCCTCGATTCCTGAAATGGGTACGGAAGACCCATTGCCGATAAATTGATTGGCCATCGGGTTCAGCAGATAATATTTTGAGATCTTATCGTGGTAGATGCTGAAGTTGAGGATCGTGTTCCATTGAATGGCCTTATCAATGTTGAGTGTTTTGAGGACTATATCCATTCCTTTTCCTTTGATCTCTGCCACATTGGAACGCATATAATCAATACCTGTGGTGTAGTCCATCTGCGCAGGGCCAAAGAGATTGGTTCCTTTCTTGGTAAAATATTCCACGGAGCCGCTGATCCTGTTGTTCCGGGATGAAAAGTCGAGGCCTATATTGAACATACGTGAGGTTTCCCATCGAAGGTTTGGATTGTAATAATTGTCGATTCGGGCCATTGGTGTTCCTGTGTAAACTGAGTTGTCCAGGTCGTAAGCAATGGTACTTACTGCCACCATTGCAGGATCGATATTCCCATTATACCCGAAAGAACCTCTCAGCTTCAGGGTCGGAAGCCAGGCTATCTTGTAGAAATTTTCTTTGGAAATATCCCATAAAGTACCGACCGACCAGAAAGGATTCCACTGGTCATTTGTTTTAAGCCCGAACAGGTTGCTGGCATCCCTTCGGAAACTTGCGGAAACCGTAAATCTGTTATCGAAGGTATAGGCTGCATTGGCATAAAGGGAAACAAAACGGGTGGTACGTTTTCCCAAAGACTGGTTTCGCTGTATGAAATCAGTGCTGCCTGTGGGAAGCAGCGGGTATTGATGGGCGTAATCTACAGTGCCGGAGGTCATCCGTTCCTGATCATATCCATAATAGCGGTTGTAATTGTACGTCCTGACGGCATCACGGCTTTCACCTCCTGCTATTGCTGAGATGTTATGCCTGTTCCATTGTCCTGTGTAACTGAGCTGCCCTCTAATATTGTTGATGTTCGTCAGAGAAGCGGATTGGTCTAAAATACCTCCTTTGGGAACAATGAACGTTACATTGCCGTTATTGATCTGCGCAAAACTATTGACGTAGTTCCTCGCGTAGTAACTCTGGGCATTATGCAGGTTATCAGAATTGTCATTCAAACGTTGATGCTGATATTTTACATCTGCTTCCAGTCCTTTCCATATTTTATAATTAATGCCAGCGTTGACCATCACTTCCGAGCCTTTGGTTTTTACCTGGTCGTTCTGCCAGTCGGTCAGAGGATAATAATTCCAGTCATTCAGTTTGCCCTTTTCAAAGCTGTCCTTGTAGTTCTGATTATAATCTTTATTCACGGAAAGGGGGCGACCGTTCTCGTCTGCCAGCTGCATATAGGGAACGAATGAGTTTCTTCCCATTATAATCCCACCATAAGCAGTACGTCCGCTTTTTGTATTGGTTTCCGTGTAATACAGGCTGCTAGTGAGCGCGATTTTATTGACAGGTTTCCATACATTCTGGAAACGCAGGTTCATCCTGTTATAGTCTTCCCCGAGATTTCCGGAGTTATCATCATATCCCAGTGCGGAACTCCATAAAAATGCAGGAGCTCCCCCTGTGACGCCTACGTAATATTGTCTTTTTTCCGAAGGCGTGTACATATAGCGGCGGAACTGTTCTTTAGCGTCAATGCTCTTTAGTTGCTGAATCTGACGATCAGCTTCGTCGGAAAAGATCAATCCGCTTTTTGCTTTATTCAACAGATCGACCACGGGTGAGAGTACAGGATGAGAGAAAGAGTTGATATCACTGTTATAAAAGCCCTTTTGAAATAATCCTTTTTCAACCTCTATAAAATCGGAAGATGACATTGTTTTCAGATAGCCAAAATCAGGCTTAGGGCTAAAGCTTGTATTGAAATTGAATTCCACTTTGGCAGGCTGATTGAATTTTCCGGTTTTTGTAGTAATGACAATCACCCCATTGGCAGCTCTTGCGCCCCAGATACTGGCTGCTGAGGCATCTTTCAGTACCGTGATGCTTTCCACCATATTGGGATTGATATTACTGATGTCGCCTTCATAGGGAAAATTATCGACCACGATCAGAGGGGATTTGGGACCATTGATGGTACTGAGCCCTCTGACCATCAACTGGGGATTTCCGGAACGTCCCCGTTCCAGGAAAACACCGCCGGCAACACTGGCAAGCCTGTCGAGTATATTGGTACTGACCTGTTGATTAAGCAGTTTATTATCCGTGAATGTAAAGGAACCGGTAGCTCTTTCCTTAGGGATCTTCTGGTAACCGGTGGAGATATTCACTTCCTGAATGTCATTCACTTTGTGAGAAAGAACAATTCTCAGCGGTGTATTAAGTGGTATTGCTACATCAAGCGATACAGATTTGTAGCCGCTGTGCGAAGTATTAAGAGCTACCTTTTCCCCATTCGCAGGAAGTTTGAAAAAGCCATTTTTATCAGTGATTGTAACGGTTTTTAAATTTAGAATATTGATCGTTGCTCCCGAAAGCGGAAGCGAATTCTCTTCAGTGATCACATAACCTGAAACAGTGTGCTGTGCCGTGAGTGGCAACGTACAGCATAGCAATAGCGGGATGTATAGTTTCTTCATAGTTAAAAATTACAGTTTGAATAATTGTTTAGTTTTTGAAATGAGATAACGGAATGCTTTTCCTTATTACTATTCTCTTTAGTATATCCGGGAGCTAATTTTTTAATTTGTCCCTTATGATCAGCATATCGATTTCACGCTCCTCTTCCTGTAGGTCCAGGTCATATTTTGAAAGTGCTTTTCTGATAGAAGCTACATCTGAAATTGTTCCCATTGTCAGGTCTACATTGCCGGTGATTCCCGTATCGTCCACTATGGGTAAGGAAACTGCAGGAATGGCATTCAGGTTATTGACTAATTTATAGAGTGAAGCATTTTTTAAAATCGTTTCCGTCATTGAGAATGAAAAACGAGTTGGGCCTTCCTTGGTCCTTAGCTTATCTGTGGATGATGTTCTTTTTAGTACCAGACATCTAACCTTCCTTTTTTCGATCGTAGCGCTATAATCAGCATACTCGCTGATATTTTTCAGCATTAACGGATAGAGGGAATCTGCCTTGGATAGCGGAACAATGTACTCATAGCTGTAGAGATTGCCGTCCTCTACGGATCCGTCAGCTTTTTTGATATAGTCCAATACTGCCGGGTTTTGAACTTCTACGATTCTTCGCTTCTCACTAAAAGATTCTTTACGCATCTGAAATATCTCATCGGCAAGCGTGGAAAAGATCTCAAGAAGGGAAAGATTGGTAAACTGTCTTCCGTATATCTGATTACCCGATCTTCGAAAACCGGAACCAAAACCCATTCCCCGTATTCTTCCTTTCGCGAAAAGGGAATAATTGATCATTGACAAGCCCTTTTCACGGTCAAAATCCTCGGAAAGCATCAGGGGTCTTTCCCTGCTCATCTGGATGACGGTCTGAAGACCGGAACTTTCTCCTCCCAAGACCTTCCGGATGGTATTTTCATTAACCTGGGCACCGTCTGTTGTGCTGAGCAGCTTTCCATCTTTGATCCATACAACATAGGGAACGCCCTGATGCGGAAACAAGGGATGAAAGAGCTGGTCTCCCGCCACGGAGACAACATTATTGAAACGCTGCCCGTTTTTGGAGGCAAAGAACTTTTCAAGGGTCTGGCGGTCCTGATTGCTTACGGCCAGGATCTTTACTTTATCCCCGAACTGTTCCTTAAGCAGTTCCATTTTGGGAAATGCTTTCAGGCAGGCACTGCACCAGGTGTTCCAGAAGTCCAGCAGGATCAGTTTATTCTTATCGTCAGAAAGATTTAAAGTTTTTTGAGGATGGTTGACCACCTGAAAAGAAGTTGTCCAGAAGCTTTCGGGAAGCGATTCTCCGACTTTAACAGACTTGTTCTGGGCAACGGATGTGGTAGCCGCTACAAGAGTAAAAACAAGGGACAGGATTCCCCTGCAAAAGATATTTTTCATACTTTTGAATAGGTTTTTAATGATTATTAATAACTGATCATGCTCTTTCCGTTTGGTCGCCAAACTCTTGCGGAAAGGGCTTTCTTTATATTGGGATGCTTTCTAAGTACTGTTTTCCATTCTCTGAATTTATTTTTAATGGTTATTGACTCTTTGGGATTCTTCTTTCCAGGATAAGGTGTGCCGCATCCAGCATTTTGGTAAGATGGATGTAGGGAACGAACATTTTGCTCTCGGCTGCGTGAGCATAAATACCCATTGAGAAATAGACCGCAACTGCAATGTAATAGTCGAAGTCCTTCAAACTGTATTCTGCAAAAGCATTTTTAAATACCAAGGTTGGATTTAGATATTCCTCATCCGAAAGGGAAGCCTGCATCAATGGAGAAAAACTCTCAGGATTAAAATTCATTTTCCAGGTCGTTTCCCTCAGCCTGATGGCATAGCACGCCCGAACAAAAGACCGCAAGGCCTGATGAAAATGAAATATCACCGACGAATCCTCATTGATCGCCGTTTTCTTTTTCCCGGCATAGATCATAATATTGTTGAGCATCGCTTTGGCGGTGACCAGGTCGTTAAAATGGAAGAATGATTCAATAAGTTTTATCCTGGAATGTTTCCTGCTGCCGGACCAAAACCGGGCTTCAAAGTCTATTCTTTTATTTTTCAATCGTTTTAAAAAATGGTTTTAAAGACCGTACAGGAGGGAGCCTTACCAGTGCAGAAAACTCCCTACCTATACAGGTCAAAATTTAATATGAATGAAATTATTTCCCGTGAAAGCTGTAAAGCCGCAATGGTTGCGCTGCCATTGTATATGTTCTAATCTGATACTATATTTTGCAAAAGCAGCTTAGAGAAGTGTAGAGATAGCGGACTGCATAAGAAAATAAAACGGCGTGGAACTCTACATTATCCACTCTGAGGTACTGGTATACCCTGCAACAGATAAGAGAGCCCACGCCTAGGTCGTGAGCTTCTAGCTTATCATCTCGTTGCTTTAAAGTACCAGTTTTCAGAATGAGATTCTAAGCAATAGCTTCTATATTTCTTTGAAGTATCGCAAAGTTACGTTTCAGTAACTTATTTTACAAATATAATAAAAAATCGAATACAACAACATATATGTGTTGATGAAAAACTTTTTAAAACACAAAATTTACTAAATGTATATATGGGAGATAGAAGAACTAAAATTTCAAATTGGAAAACTATTCCAATTTAATAGGCTGAAAAATAAACTTTCACAGTTACAGGTAAGCAATGAACTTAACTTATCAAGCAATCACGTGGGTAGAATTGAAAGAGCAGAAACAAATCCGACGTTAGAAATTGTGGTTAAATTCTGTAATTTTTTTGAGATTGATATCATACATTTATTTACTAAGCTCAATGAAAAAGAATTAAATGACTTGAATATGGAAATTGAACGTCTTCAAAAAGAATTTAAAAATCATAATATAAGAAAATCCTGACTAATGTTGGGATTTTTCATTTTACGGAAAACCGTAATGATATCATATAAAACCTCTTTATATTTACCTTACTAATCAACAATTATTTATTATGAGCGACGATTTAAGTAAAAGAAGACCACATGATGCAAGTAAAGTGAATGTAAACGAAACTTGGGAATTAGAATACTGGTCAAAAAAGTTTGGTGTTACCAAAGAACGTTTAAAAGAAGCAGTCAAGGCTGTTGGAACTTCTGCTGCTGCAGTACAGAAGTATTTTAGAACATAGTGAATTTTCAATTCAAACAACGAATCCTGGCGAGAGTTAGGATTTATTATTGCAGAGTAATAAGAATTTTAATAACTAGAAAAATTCAGTGAAAATACTGAACGAGGATTTTTATTCGCTTTTTATTTTTGTTATTTACGAAAACACATAATTATCTTATAGCTAAAATATTTATTTTCATTTTTATTAAAAATAAAAATGATTTATTACGAGCGATGAAGAAACTTATTCATAATCTTTTTAGATACGAAAATTTAATTAGGATTGTATTTGATTGTAGAAGAGGAATGAGAAATGATGCAGGCCTTTCTTTATGCAAGTGCAATTACAATGGAACAAGGTAAAACATTCGCTAAACATGTTGGCCTTTTTGAAAAACAATTTGGAAAGTCAAAAATTATACTTCAAAAGCATTAGTTAAATTATCAAAGACAAAGCCCTATAACTCAGAAAAAGAATTTTTCTTAAATTTAGAAGGCAATATAAAATTTGTAAAATCCACATCAGATTAATAAACATCATAAATTTAGGAACCCAAAAAAGTTCTTGAAATTAAAAGATAAAAACTGTACACACAAAATATTTTCTGGATGTCATTTAATGAAAAATTCTAAAATTATCTATTTTTATTACAAGAGCCTTTATATTTCCTTTTTTCATAAATTAGTAAATAGTAAAAGACTGTTGAGAAGGTTATACAAGATTGGAAATTCAGGATATCTAATGCTTTATTATCTTCAATACGCCGTTCGCTATTTACAATTAAAAACTAGTAAACTTTATGAATATTGACTGGGAGAAAAAAATCAAAATTGATCCTGAATGGACGAACAGACTACTCATAAACCACTTTACTGATAAGTCAACAAAAGTTGTCGTTCGGGCATACACTCCTAAAGTTACAGGAACAAAATTTTGTTGCAATGCTCTAATTGAAGAACTTGGCTATTTATTGCCAAATTATGCTCTTTCAGAAAAATCAAAAAAAAATAAGCTTAAATCATTAACGATTTTATATGGCGAAGATTTAGCAAAAGAAAGACTTCAAACAGCTTTATATTCAGAGGCACAAGCTTTTTTTGGAAAGAAAGACCCTACTACTGACGGGAAATACGGTGAGTTACTTTTATTTGCTTTATGTGAAAGTATTCTTAAAAGTAAGATGATTGCACATAAAATAGAAGGTCTATCTAATGGAAAAGACCAAGTAAAGGGAGGAGATGGGATATTTTTAGGAAATTATGAATTACCAAATGGAATAATTGCTCCTGCAATTTTTATTGGAGAATCCAAAATTATGCAAGAACGTAGTAAATCTATTGATGATGCATTAGACTCTCTAAATAGATTTCATAATGCTGAAACACAGGCAGAATTTAATAAAATGGAATTTATAGTTGCAAATAGGACTCTATCATTAGATGAAAATGATATAGATTACGAGGACGTTTATGAGAGATTGACTCCTGGTTCTGAAACGTTTAAAAATCAAATTACAGTTCATCCAATTTTATTGATGTACAACACCGCAAGCATTAGCAAACTAGAAACAAATGCTCTAGATAAAGACGATTTAGAAACGTTAATTTCTAACCATTTAATTCAAAAGAAAGATGAAATTATTACTACAATAAATGAAAAAATAGGAAAGTATCCCGAAATAAAAAAGGTATATGTTGACTTTTTTTGTTTTCCTTTTAACAATATTGACACCTTTAGAAATGGAATGTATTTCAATATTCATAAGGTTGCGTACACAAAGTAAATACAACTATAATATTGGAACAATTTAATAAAATTTATACTAATCAAAGTTTAAATTCTGTAATAGAAAAGCAAGTAATCAATCTTTTAAGTAAGAAAATTGATGCAGTCTCTACTATTGATACAGACTTCAATGAAATTAGGAAAGCTGTTTGGTTAGCTTCTATTTTAGCAGAAAGTGAAAATGAACAACATTTAAAAAAAGTTCAAGATCTAGCAATACTTTTATTTTTAAACAATCAAAATGATTTAGAAGTACTCAAAGTAGCTTATATCTTATTCTCTAGAATTGGGAATCTGACAGCTACCAATCATTTGAAAAATTTAGTAAATACCGAAGATAAAAATACTTTTTTTGAAGATATTATATTAATACAAGAATTGATTGAAAAAAGGTTTGAAAACTCGATTTTGATTAATGAAAAATCTTATCTACTGACAGATTTTCAAAAAAATCTTTTTGAAAAAATTAAAGAAGAAAAATACATTTCAATCTCTGCCCCTACTTCATCAGGAAAGTCTTTTATTTTAAAAAAATACATAGAAGAAGAATTAAAAAGAAATGAAAAATATTATGTCTTTTACATTGTTCCATCAAGAGCCCTAATAAATCAAGTAAGTGAAGAGCTTAGAGTTGATATTCCGAATATTACAATAAAAAATGCTTTCATAGAGAATGAAATCATTGAGAATGATAAACTAATATATGTAATTACTCCTGAAAGAGCAGTAAAAATAATCAACTCTAATCATGGTTTAACGTTACCAAATCTTATTTTTATTGATGAAATACAAAATGTTGAAAATGAAGATGGAAGAGGAAATTTATTTGAATATGTTTATGAAGAACTAGCAACAGTTGATAAGAGCAAAATAATTATAGCGGGTCCTTTCATATCTAACTCTGATGAAATTTTCAAAGAATTATTTAACAAAACTAGTAAAATTGTAAATACTGATTTATCCCCAGTTTTTCAACTTAGAACAATTATCAACCTCGATTCGGATTCTGTTTCTCTAAAATTATTTGTAAATAATAGCATTACTTATGAGCTAGATAATATTATAAAAATTGACAAGATTGAGAAGACTTTCGACTCGAATATTGGAAATGGTCTCTCAAAAATTATATTAGCTTTAAGTAATAAAAATGAAAGTAGCCTAATTTATGCTTCTCGTGGAGATTATGCTGAAAAGTGGGCTCTAAGATATTCCGAAACAATTACTATTGAAGATGATTTAGAAGATGATTTGCAAGATTTGATAAAATATGTAAAAACGGATATTCATCCTAAATACTTTCTTATAAGCTGTCTTGAAAAAAGAATAGCATTTCATCACAGTTCATTATCAGAATTTGTTCGAAAAGAAATTGAAACGCTTTTTGAAATGGGAATTATCAAAACTTTATTTTGTACTTCAACTTTATTAGAAGGAGTAAACTTACCAGCAGATAATCTTTTTGTTATAAAGCCAGAAAAAAATAAGGAAGAATTATCTGATTTTGAATTTGGGAATCTCATTGGAAGAGCTGGACGAATTAAAAGTACTTTGTTTGGTACAATTTACTGTGTTAGTAAACAAAATAATACACAATGGGCAGAAGACTATTATCAAGCTAGTTATACAAAAGAAGTAAAAACCTCAAGTTCAAGAGCGTTACCTGAAATAAAAGGAGAAGACATTGTAAAATCAAGTATTCAAATAGAATCTCCAAAAGTGAAAAACATAATTACCTCATTAAGAAATAAAGCATTAAAAAATGACGGTTCACTTGAAACATTCATTGCAAAACACAATCTTGATGAACAAAAAAAAGAAAGGTTAATCAACTCTGTAAAAAACTCAATTAAAGAAGTTACTATCCCTTATGAAGTTGTAAAACGTAACCCTACAATTGATCCTTTGTTACAAGATGAACTATATAAAAAAGTAGTTAGTGATATTGATAATTGGGTAATTCATACCAATTCAAATTTCAATGTACCCTACAGAAGAGAGGTTGCAGAAACAATTGAATATAAGTCAAACAGTTTCTTTTGGCAGCTTGATTCTATAATA
Organism: Chryseobacterium sp. C2(2020); assembly: GCF_014218915.1. NCBI lineage: Bacteria > Pseudomonadati > Bacteroidota > Flavobacteriia > Flavobacteriales > Weeksellaceae > Chryseobacterium > Chryseobacterium sp. C2(2020). The sequence goes on along the minus strand of NZ_JACLCT010000041.1, from coordinate 7,621 downwards.
TTACGTCTAAATGAAATATTTGAAATTACTTCAGAGATATGGAAAAAAGAAAGTATTTCAATTTCTGCTTCTGGGATGTGTATTAATGCTATGAACTGGATGCAAGGTAAAAGCATCGGAGAACTTATTGCTAACAGAATAAAATACTATTCAGAAGACGAAAGGGTAAAACCTGAGAGGAGAATTGATGCTAATAATCCTGAACACATTAATAAAGAAATGTTATTAAAATAAATCTAAAAGTCATTACCTTCTCTCTGTTGAAATACTTAAAGCTATTAGTTGATATTCTTGATAGTATACTTTCCGAATCTAAAAAAGAGCATTACAAACAAACATTAGCTTTACCAATTCAAATAGAATTAGGAACACAAGAGCCAATTATTATTTCACTGATTTCTAATGGAATTCCTAGAACAATTGCACTAAAATTATTTGATATTTTCAAGAAAACCAATGAATATAAAAGTGAGGTAAAAATATTAGACTGGATAAAAAATCAAAACCAAATTATTGGATTAGAACCTATTTATAATAAATTTCTCACAAAAAATAATTTTTTAAAATTGAAGCTTAATAAATAACTGTCTTAATATGGGAATAACAGATCTATGATTCAACGAAGTGGCAAGCAATTAAAATTAAAACCAATCTTTTTTTGATCACAAAATCTACCATTCATAGGCTAAAAACCGAAACAGTAATCAAAGATTGAAAGAAAATCGCTACTTGTCTACAAATGATAAAAGGAATTGGAAAAACTTCACAGCTTAGTATAACAGAACTGAAATTACCACTAAATAAAACTAAAAACATGACACAAATAGGTTGGATCGACTTTAGCAGTCGTGACAGAGAACGAGTAAAACAAATTATTGAAAGAATTCGTCCTGAAGGGCAATTGGATGAACTTGGCGTTGGCTATTTAAGAGATAATATTTCAAATTTGCTTTTCCCAGGTGTTTCAACCATTCAAACAAGAGCTAAATACTTTTTTATTGTCCCTTATATTCTTCTTGATTACATTCGTTCTTTGAAAAATAAAAATACAAAGAGTACATTACTAAATCATCTACAGGATCAAGAGCATAAGATTAAAAACTTATTAAGAAATAAATACTATGGTCAAAATAACACAGGTATTATTGGAATTACACTTTCCGAAAGTAAGCGTGTAAAGCGTAATCCTTCCGAAATCTATTGGACAGGGCTTAATACTTTTGGGTGCATTCGTAGCCAAGATTTAAGCACTAATCAATTATCATTAAAAAATTATCTTAATAATATTGAAAAACACCAAAGTACTGAGAGATCTGTTGTACCAGATGATGAAAATAATGATGATATAATAAGTTGGGAAGATAGTATATTCGGGATTAATGTACCATCTCCAGAAGGTAATTGGAATAATATTGAAAATTTATCTATAGATCTAAGTCTTACTGAAGCCGATTTTCTTAAAAGCCAATTTTTACATTTTAAAAATCCTGTGCTACAACAATCCTTAATTCCTTCTTTCGTCAAAAATGATCGGTTGAAAATGTTATTATTTAATTGTAACAATTTTCAAGAATTCGTTGTTAAAGCCTTAGAACTTGACATTGCTGACTTCATAAAAAACAATTTAAAAACTGCGTATAACTTTGCGCTAATTGTGGAGATTGCTCATTTACTTTATGATGACATTTTACAAAAAAAATTCCATCCGGATGAGTATAATAAAGCCTTTGAGAAAGAAGCTTTATATCTAATACTTAATTTGGAAGATAAAATAATCGATAAATCTTCTTTTGATCTAGAAAACGTTTTTAAGTTATCTCATAGAAGAGTTCAATCTGCCGAATTATTTATTTCTGAGTTTTGGAAGCTTGTTCAGTCTACTAGTTCTTTAATGAATTTAGAATCATCACCGTTGATTAATCTTTTAAAAAAGCGAGAATATCAAAATAAAGGAAGAAAATCAAGATTACAACAGACTAAACAATATAACAGTGATATACTTCCTAATAAGCGTATTGGTCTAACAATATTTCAATATAGGTTTTTTAATGTGAAAACATTATTTCGAGATATTCAAAATGCATCATAATAAGATTATATGTTAGATCCTCAAAAAGACCGTATTAATTTTGGAGAAAGTATTAGGCCAGAACCAGATTATAATTTTGATTTTGTTATAGCGACTACTTACTCATTAGATTTAGAGGCATTACTATTTTTGCCGGTATCTTTATTTAATGGAAAGGATCTTATTACAGATAAGAATATAACCAATGAGCTACTTGCCACGATAACACAGATTCCGAAAAAAGCAATGATTTTTTGTCAGAAAGGTAAAATCAAATCCCCGCCGTATTACAGTAATTTACTGGCATATTGGGAAAAAAGTATTTTCGAAATTACGCCGGATAAATATGATGAGTCATTTCATCCCAAAATATGGTTGATCAGATATGTACACAAAAAGAATAAAAATATAAAGAAGTACAAATTTATTTGCACAAGCAGAAATATTACTTTTAGTCAAGATTGGGATACTGCTGTAATGATAAATGCTGAAGTAGGAAAAAAGAAAATATCCTCAAATAAGCCACTGCTTGATTTCTTGAACTATCTTCAAAAAAAATCCGGCAATCAAATACCCATATTTATTAAAAAAGAAATATTATATCTTGATTTCGAAAACGACTTAGCTGGTAAAACTTTAGAATTTTTTCCGATAATAAAGGGTAATAATCACCCATTATTAACAGTAGAGAATCAATTTGATAAATTACTTGTTATTAGCCCATTTTTAGATATAACCACATTTAATAACTACTTAAAAAAAGCACGTCAAGTTGATTTTTTTTCCTCATCCAATGAGTTCTCAAAACTTTCTCAAAGTATTTTGGTAAACAAAAATATCTATCAATTCAATCCCAATTTAGAAAAAAATATTCGTGCTCATGAAACTTCAAATGAACAAAATATAGATGATACTTCATTAATCGCAGATGATGACCTACAGGAAATTTTTGAATTCGGACAGAATTTACATTCAAAACTTTATGTCAGCCAAAATAAGACTCAAGTAAGCTGGTTTGTTGGATCTGCAAATTGTACCTGTGCGGCACATGATAGGAATATCGAATTTTTCACTAAGATAAGTGGCTCTAAAAAACAACTCACACCTGCTGATACTCTAAAATCAATTCTTTTAAAAGCTGAGAAATCAAGTGAAGGGATTTTTATCCCTTATGATCCCAATAATTTAGAACTTGACGATGGTGATAAAGAATATATTTCAGAACAACAGATCAGAAAAATTAATCATGAACTTTCCTCATTAAAAATAAATGGTAAACTTGTTATTAATGCCGAAAATACGTATGATATTTTCATTACGATAAATACTGAAATTCTACAGGAATCTTTGATGTCGAACGTAAAATTTCGATTATTATCTTGTAATAAAAATGATGTTAGAATCATTAACAAAAATCAAGTATCTTATGAATTCAAAGGATTCCATTTAAAAGAATTAACTCCATTTTTAGTTTTTGAGATTTATATTGATTCACAATTAATACAATCTTTTGTCCGTACGTTTGACATTGAATTACCAGAGGAACGATTAAAAAAATTACTAAGTTTTCTGATTGGAAATAAAGAACGGTTAATGAAATATTTAGCATACTTACTTTCAAAGGAAGAAATTTTGAACTTAGGACGTATTGATATGGATATGACAAACAAGCAATCTAATCAATCACACATTGTTAATTCTAGAGATTCAATAACGATACCTCTATACGAAAAGTTGTTATACGCACTAAGCAGAGATAGAGATTCCCTACAACAAGTTATTACTTTGATGGACACCATGCGAGACGAATACATAGAAGAGCAAACAATTATAGAACAAGATTTATTGGCCTTACTTGATACATTTAAAAAAGTCTTAAATGATGAAAATTAAAGAAGCAATAGCTGAAACAATAGATAAATTAAAAGATTTTCAGTTACATACTGTTGAAAAAGTATTAGAGAGTTATAGAAACGGACATAATCGCTTTCTCGTTGCTGATGAAGTGGGACTTGGTAAAACTATAGTTGCAAAAGGGATTGTCGCTAAGCTTTATTTAGAGGCATTTGAAAGGAATAGTGATTTTAAAGTCATATACATCTGCTCAAACAAAGCACTAGCTAAGCAAAATATTGCTAAACTAATCCCTTTTGCAGGAACAGAAGATTTCGATATTAATGAGGTTTTGGACTTCTCGGATGAGGATGACCGATTAACTTCACTTGCTTATGAGGATGTAAAAAAGGAAAATAAATTTCGTTTAAAAATAAAAGCTTTAACTCCTAATACATCTTTTGACACCAATAGCAAGCCAGGAAAAAAAGACGAGAGAATTTTAATCTACAGAATATTGTCTACAACAAGTTTTTTCCGGACTCGTAAAACAGCTCTTAAATGGTTTTTGAGATCAACTGTGAATATTAATAATTGGGAAAACGATATCATATCTCAAAAAAGGAAAATAAGACCTGAGATTGATGAAGAATTCATTGCTTGTTTAAAAAATGATGTTCATCCAACTTTTTTACAAGAAATTCAAAAATCTTATAAAAAAGTAAATAGGAATATTGAAAATCATTCTTCACTGAATTTACTTGAAATCTTGCAATGCATTATTCCTGAAAATAAAAGAGGATTAAATACGAGTAGTTACATTCCTAATTCACAAGTTGTTAATAAAATAATTGGAGAAATACGTCTTCGTTTGGCGAGTGCATGTAAACAATACTTAAAAGCAGATTTGTTTATTTTAGATGAATTTCAACGATTTAAACAAATTATTGAAGCCAAATCTGAAATAGAAAATCCTGGTGTGCAATTGGCAAAAGAAATTTTTAATATTGATAATGTAAAACTTTTATTATTATCCGCCACTCCCTATAAGGCATATGCTACACAATTCGAGCAATTGCATGGAGAAGATCATTACCAAGAATTTAAAAGTGTACTGACTTTTTTATTTCCTGACTATTCAAAACAAAAATGGATTCATTTAGATCAATTAAATCAGAGATACTTTGAAGGATTAAAAAGTATTGAAAAAGTTACTCAGCTTGATATTGAATTGCTTAAAACTAAAAATAAAATTGAAGATATTTATAAAACAGGAATTTCACGCACAGAACGAAACCTAGTTGAAAAACTTAATGACAATAGAGAAAATGAAGTTAAAACACTGCCTGTTAATGAATCAGATTTGTATGATTTTATATTAATTGATCAGATTATAAAAGATTTGAATGAAAATTATGGTGCTAAATTAAATGTTCCTATAGAATATGTAAAATCAGCACCATACCCACTCTCTTTTTTATCCGAATATCAGCATTTTAAAGTATTACAACAAAAATTTAATCAACATACTGCCTTAAAAAAAACTGTTAGAAAAGCAAAAAATGCTTTTATCAGCAGAGATAAAATTATTGAGTATAAACCCTTGATTCCTGAAAAATCTCAATTAGAGCCTAATCCTAAGCTAAGACTTTTATATGAGGATTTAAGAAGTAAGGGATGGAAATATCTGTGGTTGCCACCAACTTTACCATATTACAAAACAAATAATCACCCCTACAAGAACATTTCAAAAAGTGAAAAAGAAGTGTTTTCTAAAACATTAATCTTCTCCGCATGGAAAATGGTTCCTAGGATGATTTCTACATTAGTCTCTTATGAGGCTGAGAGACTTTCAATTGGAGACTATCTTGTCAATGACATTCGTCAAAAAGAAGAAAATCAAATTAGATCAAAAACAGATTCCAGACGATATCCTTATCCATTATTGGTATATAGAAACAATGAAACTCATAGTAGCCTGATGAACTATGCGCTTACATATCCATGCATTAGTTTAGCTAAAATAATTGATCCTATACTGGCATTGCAAGAACAACAGTCTGATCAAAAATTAATTGAACAAGTAAAAAAACAAATTATAGAAGAGCTTAAAATACTAGGAATACAAGAAATAGGAATTGAAAATGGAAACAAAAACAATTGGAAATGGTATTCCTTATTATTTTTAGACAAACACATAAATAGAGAAGAAGCAGCTACTTGGTTTAAAAATCCAGAAAAAGTAGGGCTAGAATCAGATCATCTAAATGACGATATAAAGCATGAAAAAAATTATATTTTCCTGCAGTTCAAAGAAAATTTTGAAAAAGATGTAATTGAAGACAGCTTGGCAAAATTAGAAAATAATGATTTAGAAGAATTATCAGAATATTTGGCAAAAATGAGCTTGGGATCACCTGCTATTTGTTCTTATAGGGCATTTTACAGATTATTTGCTGATGATAAAAAATTAATAAATGTCTCTCATTTCGTTGCTAATAGTTTTCGTACCTTATTTAATAAACCTGAAAGTATCGCTATTATAAAAAAGTTTTTCAATACAACAGGCTATTACAATAATGTTCTCGACTATTGTATCAATGGAAATATCCAAGCAATGCTTGATGAATTTTTTTATCAACTTCACGATTCAGGAGGATTATATAATAGTAGGGATATTGCTATTTTTATTGATGACATTTTATCCGTTTCCACTTCTTCACTAGATGTTAAAACCTTTGATTCTCTATCTGACAATAGTAAAGATTTAAAAATGCGTGTTCATTATGCAATGCCTTTTGGAATGGACGGAAAGGCAGATAATAAAAGTACAAATAGAATTATTAAAATAAGAGAAGCTTTTAATTCTCCATTCAGACCTTTTGTTTTAACATCTACTTCGATTGGTCAAGAAGGCCTAGATTTTCATTATTACTGTAATAAAATAATTCATTGGAATCTTCCCCACAACCCAATTGATCTGGAGCAGAGAGAAGGAAGAATAAAGCGATATAAGGGTTTTAATATCCGAAATAAAATGATAGAATCATTGGACGTCAAAGATTTATCTATTAAGGAGAATGAAAATATTTGGAAAACTATCTATACAACTGTTGATGCTAAAAAACTCGGAAAATGTGATTTAATTCCATATTGGTACTTTCCTGATAAGAACAACGCTAATTCAATTAAAACTATCATTCCTATGTATCCATACAGTAGAGATTTAGAAAAACTAAATTATATCAAAAATGTATTGGGAAACTACAGGCTTACTTTTGGTCAGCCTCGGCAAGAAGAATTGGTTTATCTGTTAGGTGAAAACAGTAATAACAAAAATTATAAAGAGAATCTTTTTACTTTTTTAATCAATCTCTGCCCAACAAAAAATGAGTAATATAACTAATAAATTAGTCTATTTCTTTTCTAAAGAATTTGTTATATCGTTCATTACCAATATTGATGATAATTAAGTTTTGCCTGCAACGTGTAATTGCAGTGTAAATAAGTTCATCAGTAGTAAATTCTTGTTGGTTTAAATTTTCGTTTTCAATAATTAGAATTAAAGTGGTAATTTCCCATCCTTTAAAACTATGAATTGTAGATAGTTTTGTTGTTCCCGAGTTCATCCAAAAATTAAATTTTTTGACACTATCCCGTAAAGTGTGTAAGTAGAAAAGTTAGGCTTGGATTTTATAATCTGAGCCTTTTTTCAAAAAT
>NZ_JACLCT010000040.1:0-40809 GCF_014218915.1 Chryseobacterium sp. C2(2020) | reverse complement strand
TTTTCTCTCTCGTTTCATAGGTTAAAATTAAGGTTTTATGCTTAACTTTAACTGGACGCTAAATTAGTACATCCAATAACCTTATTTCATTTTTGTGTACAGTTTCCGAAGATGATTTTAATGTCTGATTAAAAATCAATAGAAAATAAAATTATAATTTTCGCATAAATGTATGTATAATGGATATGTTTTTGATATTTTTAAGATAAATAAGTAAATTAATCTTTAATTTTATTTATAAAAAGTGAAAATTTCTTTAATGTTAATGAAAATTAATTATTCATAGAATAATATTCTTTTTAATAGTTTATTTTTAGTCTTTTTTAAGTATTGTAATAGTTTTGATAATCTTCGTAAACCACAGTGGAGGGCTATACAATACCTGAAATTTATTAAAAGAGCAAAAAAAAACAGTTGCACAACCTGTGCAACTGTAGTCCCTAAGATTATTTAAACTAAAAATGTGTATTTTTAATTGAAATATTTTTTTTAATATTATCAGATAAATGTATATTTATTGATTTAAACTGTAAAAAGTAAGGGTTACAAAACAAGACCACCCCATAATTAGAGTGATCTTGCTATAAAATATTCCCTTTTACTTGTATGTCTTTGTAATTATATTTTGTAACAGCATCTTCATTCTTGGTGTTTTAGTTTTAGTAAAAATAGAGATTAAGAATAAAACAATAATCAATGTCATATAATTAAGTAAAATAAACTTTAAAATTGTTATTATGTAGAATATAATTCTTTATATTTGGAGGAATAATAACCTCTAAAAGAATAATATTCTATGGAACATCTCGATAGTAAAGATTTACAGTTACTCAGATTACTCCAAAGTGATGCAAAACTAACCGTAAAAGAACTGGCAAAAGAAGTTAATCTTTCTCCTTCGCCGGTTTTTGAACGGGTAAAGCGACTGGAACAGGAAGGATATGTAAAGAAATATGCCGCCGTTTTGGATGCTGAAAAACTTAATTTGGGATTCACTGTATATTGCCAGTTAAAACTAAAAAGCAACGACAGTTATCTCGCGGTAGAATTTGAAAGAGAAATTATGGAAATTGAAGAAGTGGCAGAATGTTACAGTATTTCCGGAGATTTTGACTTTCTGCTTAAGGTATACGTGAAAGATATGAAGCAATACCAGAATTTTGTTTTTAATATTCTCGGAGCCGTTCCGTCCATCGGAAGCACGCACAGTACTTTTGTGATGGCTCAGGTAAAAAATACACATGGATTAACCATTTAATTCTTAAGCTGTTTCAGTGTAAAAATAAAACCTCCGGATTTCTCCGAAGGTTTTTTTATGAAATCACAAAACCTAAATTTCACTTGGGGTAAGACCTGCGGTAGGATCAAAAGCTTCATTTTCGTCCATGCTTCTAAACTGCATCTCTGTTTCCTGTCTTTTTCTCATCGTATTAACCGTTACGTGAGGCCAGTTAATCGGCTGTGCAGAACCTGTTGCCGGAAAAACAAGATTGATGGTTTGCGAATACTGAAGAATCTGATCTGCGTTTCCATCGCTGTCCGTAATATCTTCGATCCAGAAAGTCGCATCCATTTTGGTTGCATTTACATTCGTCTGGATAAAAGGAATATTTAAAATTCCGCCATTCGCATCTGGAGTGTTTGTAGACATCTCAATCACTGTCATGTTGGTTACTCCTCCTTTAGAACCTACTAAACTTTCCAGAGTAGACTGAAGAAAAGCGTTTGGATTTACCTGATTAAATTCCGCAAACTGAGGATTTCCGATAATCGGATCCGAATATCCCAGTTGAGTAATTGGCCCTCCATTCAGCATCGTAGGAATAGACGAAGCAGGATCAAAGAAGCCTGTTCCCGGATTTTCTGCATCGAAAGAACTTCCAAGAGCCAATAAAGAGTTTCCGTGAGGAATCGTCGACATTCTTGAAATAGTGTAACCTCCGTTCGGCTGTCCTATATTAAGAAACAAACCTGTTTCTACGTGTATGGTTGAACCTTTAGGAAAACCTCTGTCGTTACAAAAGCTTGTTTCGCATGCACTTACGATCTGCTGTTCATACAATAATCCGAAAATTAACTGTTCAACCTGTTGTCCTTTTACAACAGGGCCTCTGTTTCCTGCCTGTACGACAACAGGATTAAAAGTTAGTGTTTCTGTATAAGGAATGACCTCAAAGACAAAGCCCGTATCCTGTCCCGGTACGGAAATCGTGTTCCAACCCGAAGAAGCCTCACTTCCCGGAATCTGTACATTTTCCCAGACACCTACAAGAGGAGCCAGAGCTCCAAGATCTGATGATGCAACTTTGTGTAACGGAAGAACCTGTGCTCCCAAAGTTAAGCCTCTTACTTTACTTTCTAAATTCATAATGATGGGTTTTATGGTTAAGTTTTAGTTTAATTAAATATAATATGCTCTTGTCTGAATGGCTGCCGGAGCCGACATGCTGGATCTTACCGCGAAAGCTGGAGTATTTCCGATAAGGATTTCCATATCTTTTTTCATCGGATGTTCGGAGTTTCCATATTCCATGCTTACTCTTTTTTTGCTTTCTTCGGCATTTAGGAAATACAAATTCGTAGGTTGTAAAATATTCCATCGGCAGCCAATCAGTTTTCCTTCGTTCTGCCCGTATTCTGTAATAGGCGAAAAAGCCGACATTTCAGGAATAAGATCTGCGAAATCTGCTTTACAGGTGAAAATGGTTTCTTCGCTGTTTTCAGGATCGTTGCAGGTTACTGTCCATGTATTTTGTCCCGGAACGTTAAGGGAAGGAATATTGATGGTAAAAGTTGTTTTGAATTTCGGCTCTCCGAACAGTTCTATTCCGGCCTGTATCGCCATATCTGCATCGCAGGGAACATGAACGCGTTTATGTCCCATTAATTTCGTTTGTTCTTCCCCTCTCAGATATTCTTCTGCGGTAACAAAAGCAACGGTATCTTTTTGAGATTCAGGATAGCAGACAATATTCAATTCAATTTCCTGAGTTGTGCTTGCTCCGTTTGGAAACTGACCTGTGTAGTTCTGAAAATTAAAACTCACAATAGCTTTTCCGTCAAAATTCGAAGCGGTAAGCCCTGTGTTTTCAAGGTGTTTTAAAACTTTTTCGCGGTCTACAAGAAAAGCAACTTCGAAATTAAAAAGTGTCGCGTAATAGAAGGGAAGTCCGAATCCTTTCGGAATTGGAGGTAATTGATTGCTCATGGTAAATTAGTTGTTAAAGTTTTATTGTAAAGCCCATTAATTAAAAAAAACGGGCTTTAGTTTTATTTTTTAGTTAGAAGGATACTCAAAAGTTGGTCCTGCGTTGTATTGGGAAGTCAATGGCTGGCTCATCAATCCGATTGCCTGCTCTTTCAATGCATACATATACATGATGGATTTTGCCAGTTCTTCAGAATGTCCTTCTACGGCAGCCTGAATTGCATCCAATAACTTTTTATATGTAATATTAAATTGTTTTCCCTGTTCAAATAACTGCGGATTCGACTGGTAATCTGACATTTTAGGGTTCGGTTTCATCGGATACGCTGCGTTCCAGTCAACAGGAAGCGGTTTCCCAACCGGTGGAGTGGTTACAGGCATCATTCCGTTTTCATCGGTGAACGGTCTGTAATCTCCCCCTAAATAAAAATGTTCATGGAAAATTTCCTTAAATCTGAAATAATGAGCCAGTTCCGCACCTTCCTCAAACTGTGAAGGATCTACATCGAAAATAGAATCATCCGCGCCTTCTCCTTGTCCCTTAATTTCCTGAAAAACAAGAATAACGCCTTCTAATGCATCAACAGGATACAGTTTTCCGCCGCTTCCGTAGTATTGTTCCGGACGGATCTGTTTCGTGGGATCTCCGGTAAAAATTCCGCCTTTATTTAATTCTTCAAAAGTCTGCGGTAGTTTTCCGTTTGCTTTATAATAGGCAATAATCTGGAATACAACAATGTAAAAGAACACCACATCATAATATTCTCCAATGGTATGAACATTTTTCATGATGAAATCCTTCATGTTTTCCAAGGTCCATGAATTATTTTCCTGAACGGCACCTCTTGAAAGCATGGCTTCCGGTTGTGCGTCATAATCGTATTTCGGTGCTTTTACCAAAGGATTACTTGGGCTTTCAATGGCAATAAAGGTTGCAATACTGTTGGATGAGAATGTTTCCAGACCTACGTAGAAATCCACATTCAATGGTAGTTTCATCGGGTAATTAGGATAATTCTGCGGTCTGTTTACCGAAGGCTGAATGCTCACTGCATTCATCACGTTACAAACCATAATCATGTGAAGCATTTCTTCTACCGCTACACTTCGGATGATCTGTGAAGGAAGAATATTCGTTCCGTCTTTAATAGAATATAAAGCCGTTAAATATGGAGGAATTGTGGAATGCTCGATTAAAATCGCAGTCTGAAGCAAATCCTGTAAAATCGGACGGTAATCTAGATTCTCTAATCCTTTTTTTACCTGAAACGCCTTTTCTCCGGAGAAATCTGCGTTCGGATTAATTTCCGGAACTTCACCGCCAAATTGTGATCTAAGATATTCGTTAAACGCATCAATCTGGTTGTTAAGCAAAAGATTGGTTACGTTTTTACTGTGGTATTTTATTCCTTCAATCCAGTTTTCTTTACTGTTTGTGTTGTCAAATAATAACGACTGTAAAGAAATGGCTTCGTCTAAGATGGTATTTTTATCTGAAGAACTTCTTAGAAGGCTGCTGTTTTCCTGAGGTTCTGTTTTATTGATTAGTCTTTGTCTCATGTTTTCTATTTTAATATGTTTTCCAGATCTTTCAGAATAGATTCTACGGAACGGATGGTAAATGCGGATAAAGTAAGAGTAGGGTTGGAAGTTCCCAAAGTCGTCATATTTCCGGCTCCTACAATGTATAGATTCGGATGATCCCACGATTTACAATAGCTGTTCGTTACAGAGTCGTCCGGATTGTCGCCCATTCTGTGGGTTCCTACAATATGTCCGGCTCCGTTATAAGAATATCTTACATTATTATATACAAAAGTATTATTGTCTGTCGCATTGTATTTGGTGAAATCTTCAATACCCAGTCTTGCAAACATTTGGTCGGAAGCTAATTTTGCCTGCTCCATTGCTCTCATTTCGTATTCTGTAAGCCCGTAATTGATAACAGGACGCGGAATTCCCAATACATCCAGATATTGGTCGTTAATAGTTACACGGTTATCAGGATTCGGAAGCTGCTCTATTTCAAAATGGAAAAGCACCTGTCTGGAAAGTCTGTGTGTTAATGCATCTTTCAGTTCTTCTCCAAAAAGACCGTCATTTAAAAACTCTGAAAGGTCTGATCCCGGAGAAGAAGCCGGCCAGCTCCATCCCCAGTTGTCAAGAGGAGAGATCCATGCAGAAAACTCGCTTCTGAAATTTCCGTCACGGAAAGACGAAATGTTGGTGGTGGAGCCGGGACCTCTGTAAGAATAAACAGGATCCGGAAATAATCCCCAAGTAAGCATTACCATGTGATCCATCAGGTTTCTTCCCACCTGATCGCTTCTGTTGGCAACGGTTTTTTCAACATTTTGCCCGTTTTCGAAAACAGTGTATTTCGAATTTAAAAGAATTTTCGGATTTTCAAAAGCATTAGCAGCAAGAATAACGATTGTTTCGTTTGTATCAATAACCTCTTCTACAAATTCTGTTTTTTCTCTTGAAATATATCTTCTGATATGAACTTTAGAGATTTTTTCCTGATCTGCTACATCTACACTCAGTTTGTACACTACGCTTTGTGCCTGAACCTGAATATTATGATTTCTCTGAAGATTCTGGTTTTTATTAACTTTATATAAAGCTTTTTTCAGCGTTTTCAGAGCGTTGTATTTTGCCTGAACCGGACAGATCGGAACGCAGGATGCATTTCCTTCACAACGTTCTCCCATATAAGGATTCCATACAGCTCCTAAAGCTTTGTATTCTTCGCTTTCAATATTTTTTAAAGTCAGAGTATATCCCGATTCTGATGCTTCAGCTTTCACTATTTTGGATGTTCCGTAAGCAATATTCGGGGTAGAATTTCTTCCCTGCGGAGACGGAACAAGCATTATCGGATATTCTTCAAAGTTGAGCTGAACCGAAGTTCCTGCCAATCCGTTAATAATCTGATGATCCATATAACTCTGCGGAATTTCTTCCATCGGAAAAACATAATTTTTACCATAATATTCTTCAATACTTTCCTTAATAGGATATTCCTGCGCTGCAACGTTTCCGGAAACACCGATCTCAAATTCAGCCATTTCATAATAAGGCTTTAATGTCTCATAATCAATTGGCCAGTCCATCGCTCTGCCATATTGTTCCTTCAGTCTGAAATCGTTCGGAAGCATTCTTGGGGTAGTTCCGAGCCAGTGAAGTGTAGTTCCGCCTCCTACACGAATGGCATCACTTGCAAAAGGCATCGGACCGAACTGTACCAGATAACCTTTTTTATCCGGAAACGGCGGAACAATCGGTTCTATATCCAGAACATTCGGAGAGGGAGCCTGTTTCAGATTCGGATACGGTGAATTCGGAACTTTGGCTTCTTCTATGTAAAACTTACGGATGTAATCGTTGTAAGTAACCATTGAGGTAGCAGAATCTAGTTCTATCCCGGCTTCCAATCCTGCTTCATACATTAAAATTGATAGTTCTTTATACGTTTTGGAGTCGTCCGTTTCGGAACGGTGGATCATTTTTTTTGCATCGGCATCAAAAACGTGATCTGTTAAAAGTTTGGCAATCAAAGATCCTGCGATTCCTGTTCCTACGATGATTACATCTTTCTTTTGCTGAGGTTTTTCTGTCTGATTCATGAGTTGCTGTTTACAGGTTTTGTTTCCCAAGATTTAAAGCCCGGCTGTTTTGCTCCCGGCGGATGCGCATGCATTACCGTCCATATGAGACCTTCTTTGTAAGATCTGTCGTTTACGTAAGCGCCTTCCCAGGTTCCCATATACCAAAGGGTAATTACACTCTGGGCAATTTCATGAGTTGCGGGATTGGCAATAATTTCTGCGGTGATCGCAATTTTCAGCTGATCCTGACTTGCCGAATTTTCCAGAACATTTTTAGAAATATTCAGAAATTCAATAAAAGTGGCAGTTTCAATCTGGTTGAGAATGTACTTGTAATAAATCTCGGCTAAGCCTGTAGATTGGAGCTCGTTCACGGAAAATCCGGTGAGGGATTCTGAAATAGCCATGAACACGTCGTAATAGTAATCGTCGACGTTGAGGATTTTGTTGATAATCATCTCGTTGAATTATGGTTAAAGTTTTAGTTTTTATGCTTAGATAATTTTATTTATCAGGTAAATTGGGTTATCTAATTTTCGTCTATAAAGTTATATATTTTTCACATTGATTAGAATAAATGTTGTTTATTTAGAATCTTTCAAAAGTAAATGTTTTGTTTTGATGATTATTATAAAATAAACGATTTTATCAATCGAAATTTATCAATATGATTTTCTGTTAATCATTTCGTAAAATTGAGAACCTGTAATTTAAAACAATAGCAATATCTTTGTATTATAAATTAGAATTACAGTAAAATATTTTTATGAATGATATTAAAATGATTGTGACAGATATGGACGGAACGTTTCTGAATTCTTCCCATGAAGTAAGTCCGGAATTTCCGAAAATATATGAAGAGCTGAAGAAAAGAAATATTTTATTTGTTCCTGCGAGCGGAAGACAGATGTTCGGGATTACCAAATATTTTGGTGAGATAGAAAGTGAAATGGCGTTCATCGCTGAAAACGGAGGGTACGTTATTTACAAAAATGAAGAGCTTTTTGCAGATCAGCTTGATCCAAAATATATCACGGAAATTATCGCAGCAATCAGAACAATTCCCGGAGCAATTGCTGTTTTGTCCGGCAAGAAAAAAGCATATTTTGAAACCGATAATCAGGATTTTATAGATTACGTTTCCCAGTTTTATACAGATAATGAAAGAAAGGAAGATCTTACGCAGGAAATTGATGACAGTATTTTTAAAGTTGCGGTATATCATTCCGGCGGTTCGGAATTAAACGTTTATCCTGTATTAAAAGATTTTGAAAAATATGATTTGGAGGTAGTGGTTTCCGGTCAGTATTGGCTGGATATCATGAATAAGAATATTAATAAAGGAATGGCACTGGAAAAACTGCAGAAAGCTTTGGATATTACTCCGCAGCAGACTATGGCTTTTGGAGATTATATGAATGATATTCAGATGCTTGAAAATTCAAAATATTCTTATGCGATGCAGAATGCGCATCCTCTGGTAAAAAAAGCGGCAAGTTTTGAAGCCGGATCTAATGATCATTTTGGAGTTCTTAAAGTAATTAAAGACTATTTAAACATCAATTAAAACTTTCATTTATAATAATTTAAACCTTCAGATTTTATATCCGAAGGTTTTTTGCTTATTAAACGTTTAATTAATAATATTAAACTGTTTATGATTGCTGTTAATTTAAAATTTTCAATTTATTTATAATAATTTCACCAACATATGAGAAAATTATTTTAAATTTATCATCTGAATAATTGCTGCTTTTTGCGAGTGATATTTGTAAAACAAACTAAACAACCATTTATAAAAGGCGGAACCGAAAAGCCAATAAAAGAGTAGGGAAAACTAAATAATTAAACCATGAATCTATCAATTCACCCATCAGTAGGTGTTGCCCGATTAGGGAATAGCACAACTGAAATCTGCCTGTCTCCGGACACCATCGGTGGTCTGCCGTTTGATGCCGATAACAACGGAAATTCCTTAGGTCCGATTACTTCCTTTAAAGATGCTGCAGGTCTTATCAAAAGACAGGGACAGCCTTTTAAAATCCTTTCAGACACAGGACAAGAAATCACCCTAGACACTCCAAACGTAGCTTCTATCGAATGGACGGTGCATTTGGCAAATAAAAAAGCAGCGTGGTATCAGTACAGCGAGCTTCAGGGAAATCTGTTGTACGGTCAGGAAAACAGCTACGAAAATCAGAACATTCCATTCAGAAATCCCGATGTACCGCAGAATGACAGACAAACTTTAATCGTCGATCCGGGACCCAGAACCATTTCCGGTAAACAAAGTTCGATAGGATTCGATCAGAACAATGTTCCTGCAGGTTATCCTGCACAATACCCTCCACAGAAAGTTTTATACGGTGTTCCGGTGGTTACGTTGGGAGATCTTCTCACAGATAATTCCGGAAGGCTGGTTGTTTTGGGAGGATTTGGTCATGCGGGCGGAAATTTACCTTTAACAAGTTATGGAGGTTCCAGTACATGGCACGACGATATTTCGGACGGACCTGTTTACTGTACGGTAAACTTTAATGACGGAACGCCTTCCGTTTCACTTACAGCATGGGTAATTATCGGATCTCCGGATTTCGCGCCGGAAATTGTGAATATTTCAAATTTAAGCGACACGATGTTTGATGTCGGGGTAAGAAATTTCAATCTGGTTCCTGAGATGTACAGCAACGGAAATTATAATCCGAACTTTCAGGCAAATTTCCAGAGAGATATTTTACCGATTATCAACAGAATCAGCAAATATCAATGGGTTGCCAATGTACAGTCGATGATGGCTTTTACCAGCAATATTTTTGATTTTACAGACAATTCTGAGGCAAACCGCCAGAATAGACAGAATTATTTTTCATATTTCAGACAAAATGATGCTCAGCCGCCGGTTCCTCCTTACTTACCTCAGGAACAGCTTCTGAAAGAAAACGGAACTGATATTTTCCCGATGATGCCTTTAAATTCAGGAAGCAACTCGGTGAGCAATACGAATATCATGAAATTCATGGCATTGGATGAAACTCAGCTTTTCCTGATGCAGCAGTGGGCGAACGGAAATTTTGTAAGCGATCCGAATTACGAACAATATCCTGTAAATGCAATGGATGCAGCAAGTGTAGGAAATTGTGTAGGACTTCCGATGTGTCCGGGAATTGAAGTAACCTGGAATTTACAGAATCCTATTATTTATGCAAATCCTTATAGAATTTTACAATACGGAAACGAACAGCAATATGCAGCACAAGGTTTAACGCCGTCTCGCGACGAATGTGAAGGCGGAGGCTGCGAACCGGGAGATCTTACCAAAAGAATGGCTTGTCCTTGGCAGGCGGATTTCTTCCAGTGTACGATTCAGCTGATTAATTTTACAGATCCGTCTGTGAATAAAGCGGGTTCTCCACCTGCACCGCTTCCTCCAACGTATTATTCTTACTGGTGGCCGCCTCAAAGTCCATGGGATGTTTTGGTAGGTGAATTTACCGCTGAAGGTCAGTCGGCTACCAATGTTCCGGCAGGACAGCAGATGAACTACGCACGTGGAATCAACAGTTTTACGCAGATGGTTCAGTACTGGTACGCGCTAGGATTTATCAGGGATAAAAATTCTCACAGCGTAGGTTTCCCATTCTTTGTGGAAACTGAAAGAAATAACGAAATATTTACATATGACAATGTTCCGGTAAGCCAGATCAGCGGAAATGAAGAAGATGATGAGACTACAATTCCTGTTTTCTATATCGAAAAGAAACCGCAGGTGGTTACCGAAAGAAGTGAGAAAGGCAGACTGATGATGGAGCATCTGGAAGAAGTTGGATTTAAAGAAATTGCTGTTGCAGCAGACCGTATGCCTTTGCCTCGCTCAGGAACGCGAAACAGAAGATAAAATGCAAAACTTGTTAGAAACTAATGTATTAATTGTTGGTGGAGGTCCAGCTGGGACTTCCGCCGCTTTAAGTCTGCTTAAATATTCTGACCTGAAAGTAGTTATCGTAGAAGAAACCAGTCTTGAATCTGTAAAAATTGGTGAACAGGTGAACTCAAGTATTTTTGATCTTCTCAGTTATATGGGAATTGATAAGACAGCTTTAGATCAGAATAATTTTATCAGGGGACACAGCAGTACTGCAGCTTGGGGAAGCGAAAGACTGATGGTTCGTGATTCTATTTTCAATACGGAAACCGAGAGTTTTCAGCTTAACCGGGAAGAATTTGATTATCTTCTTCTGGAAAATGTATCAGAAAAAGGCGGAATTATTTTTCCGAGAACGAAATGCCTGTCTTTTGATCAGGATGAAAACAATCACTGGACGGTAGATGTAAAACATGAAACGAAAGGAAACTTCACGATAAAAGCAGATTATCTGATCGATGCAACCGGAAGAATGGGAAGTGTATGCCGGAAAATAGGAGTTCAGTCAAAACGGTATGACGAACTTGCAGCGATCGGAAGATTTTTTTATTTTGATGAATCTCAGACCATTGAGCAGACCATCATGATAGAATCTATTGATGACGGGTGGTGGTACTGTGCTTCTCTTCCGAATCATAAGATGACGCTTACTTTTTTTTCCGATGCACAGATTATTAAAGAAAAAAGGCTTGAAAATACTGAAAACTGGAGCAGATTATTATCAAAAACAAAACACATTCAGCATAAAATATCAAAAGCCGCTTCCGAAGGAAAACCCTGGGTAAAAAATGCATTTTCTCAGATTGCAGACATCCGTTCAAGCAAAAATTTTCTGGCGGTAGGAGATGCAGCCGCATCATTTGATCCTATTTCATCCATGGGGATCGGTTTTGCCATAAGTTCTGCCTGTCATGCTGCAAAAGCGATTATTGATGCAGATTCAGGACACGAAAATACTTTTGTTAACTATCAGGAAAACATTAATAAAATTTATCATAATTATCTCACAACGAAGACATTTTTTTATCAGAAAGAACAGCGCTGGAGCGATGCTGTGTTTTGGAAAAAAAGGATTTAAGAGGTTGGGATATGAAATTAAATTAGTAATGGCAGCCTCATAACGATCTGTGAGGCTGTTTTTTGCTTTTACATTTTTAAAATTAATAATTATTGAAATATATGAAAAAACTACTCAATTACATTTCGTTTCTGTCGGTTGTACTGTTTTCCGTAGCGTGCAGCTCTTCCACCATAGAAGATGAAAATGCACCCAGTGAAGTAACCACGGTATTTTATAAAAACGCTGATGAACTCGCTGCAACTTATGATCCTTCGAATACGGTAAATCAGTCGTTAAGAAATCAGATTTACGATTTATACAAACAAGGGAAATGGAGCGAACTGGAATCTGTTTTTAAAGTTAATAATCTGAACGGAGGATGGCCGCCGGCAAACGGAGGGTATAATATTGTAGATAATACAGATTTCACAGCCGGACAAAAATACGACCGCTATAGCGGCGCAATCGGAACGTACAGCGGAACCGGAGCACCCACTCTGGGAGGAAATTTTACCAGTCCGATCATCAATGGCTACGTTTACACTTTTGCTCAACGCGCTCTTAACAAACCGGAAAATGCCTATGATTTTTATTACGAAATAGAAGTTTTGAATAATTTGTTACCTTTCAAGGGACAATCGGCAGACATTATTCCGTGGTTCGGGCAGGTTGGGAAGGGAAAACAGACGATGTGGAAAATTCCTCTGGATCCTTCAACCGGCTACACAAAAACATGGAATAAACTTGCGCAGGAAGGTTATATTAAAGTAACGATAAAAAGAAGTCCGAGCGGAAATTATCCTTCAGCGGTTGGAATGGTGATTCAATAAATTTAACGGAAAATGTACGCAATAACAAAGAAAATACAGATTATAAATAAGGCAATTATTCCGAAAGATACGTTTATCAATGATGAAATCAGTCCGTCTGCGGAGCTGAAATTCATCTGTTGTAATTGCAGTCATGAAAATCTGGTGAAGATTACTCCTTACGAATCTGGTTTTCCGGTTTTTCAACTTTATCATGAAAATAAAATTCTATCTGTTGACGAATTGCTTAAAAATTCAATGATAAAAGAGACACAAAAGAATATGCTTCATGCCGGAGAGTTTACAGTTCATAATTTACCAACGTTGTATTTTGGGACAGACTGCGAATCCTGCGCTACAAAATATATCGGAATTTTCAGTTATGGCGAAAAACAACCGGGACTGGAAATACTTTCTGTTTCCGGAGTATGGGAATATGCAGAGGCATAATATTTTTTTAGAAGGTGTGTTTCGGCTTCAAATCGAAGATTTGAAGCCGAACTTTTTTTATGAACTTATGGAAAACCATAATCAGCAGATGTTCTAAAAGTGTATTATTGCCTCATCTCATCATCAAAAAAAGACTTTAATTATATGGACATTTTAATCATCATTATTTTAGCGGTTCTGCTGATTGTTGCATCCAGTAAATCGGGTAAAAATAAAAAACAGGTTTCGGAGAAAGAAGCTCAGATTGCAAATCTTAACAGGGAAATTAATCAGCTCAGAACCGAGATTTCAAACCTCAATTCAGACAAAAGATCTTTACAGGACAAAATCCAGAGATTAAGAGCCGATTTTTCTAATCTGCAGATCGAAAAACGTTCGGTGGACGAAAAGAATATTCAATTGAAAAATCAAAATGATGCTTTAAGCAAATATCAGGACATTATTAATGTTCAGGTAGAATGCGAATATCTTCTGAAAAGAGCAGAAAGAGACAGTTTAAAATTAAAAGAAAGAGCACAGGCGGAGCTGGATAATGCGCAGCTTCAGGCGAAAGAGTCGAAAAGAATGGCAAAGGAACTTGTAGAAAAAAGAACCAGAGAAGTTGAACTGTTGTATGAGAATGCAGTAAGAGAATCCAAAAGAATTATTGATAATGCTGAAGACAAGGCACTTGCCATCGGAGGTGATGCTTACAGAAGTTTACGGGAAGCCAATGAAATTGCCGACAGAATAAAAGCAATGAAAAATGTAATAAAAGGCTACGGAAACGAATACATTGTGCCTTCTTACACTTTGCTGGATGATCTTGCTGAAGAATTCAGCCACAAAGAAGCCGGAGAAAATCTTAAAAAACTTCGACAGAGTAACAAATTGATGATCACAAGCCGACAAGCCGGAATCTGCGAATATATTGATGAATTCAGAAGAAATATTGCCATAGACTTTGTAATCGATGCTTACAACGGAAAAGTTGAAACCATTTTAAATTCAGTAAAAAAAGACAATTACGGAATTCTGAAACAGAAAATAGACGATGCTTTTCAGTTGGTTAATTTCAACGGAGAAGCATTCAGAAAAGCCAGAATTTCGGTGGAATATCATGAAGCCCGTCTTGAAGAACTGAAATGGGCGGTTATTGCTCAGGAACTGAAATGGCAGGAACAGGAAGAGCAAAGACAGATCAGGGAACAGATGCGGGAGGAAGAAAAAGCAAGAAGAGAATATGAAAAAGCCATAAAAGATGCCGAAAAAGAAGAATTAACACTAAAAAGACTCATCGAAAAAGCTGAATCGCAAGTCGCAAAAGCCAATGAAGAGCAGAGACTTATTTTCCAGCAGAAACTTGAAGAACTTCAGGGGAAATTACTGGTTGCAGAAGAAAAAAATCAAAGAGCGATTTCGATGGCGCAGCAAACGCGCTCCGGAAATGTTTATATTATTTCAAATGTTGGATCATTTGGAGAGGATGTTTACAAAATCGGAATGACAAGACGTCTGGAACCGCTGGATCGTGTTCGTGAGCTTGGAGACGCAAGTGTTCCGTTTGAATTTGATGTTCACGCCATGATTTATTCTGATGATGCTCCGGCTTTGGAAAGACAGCTTCACAAAAAGTTTTTAAAGAATCAGCTTAATAAAATCAATCCGCGGAAAGAATTTTTCAGACTTGGAATTAACGATATTAAAAATTATCTGGAAGATACCGGAATTATCTGCAAATGGACGCTTACCGCAGAAGCCAGACAATATCGCGAAACACTGAAGCTTGAAGAGGAAATGAAAACCAATAAGCAGCTCGAAAAAGAGTGGGAGCAATATCAGGAAGAAGCAGATCCTGTAGCTTTAGAAGAAGTATTGGAAGAGGAATAAAAAGACAAAACCACAACCCGAAAGTTGTGGTTTTTAATGAAAGTATATATTATTAAGATTCGGTGTGCATCAGTCCATAACTTATGGAAGTGGGTTCTTTTCCAAACAGGCAGGAGAAAATGTTCTGAAATTCATGGATGTACTTACATTTGATAGAATTTCCGTAGATTTTCAGTCCTTCAACAATTTTTCTGGAACTCAGATCAAAATCGTATTTGATGAAAGTCTCAGGTCTTTCGTAGCGAATACGCTGTTCAGAACTGTAAGTTCTTGAAAATCCGAATTTTTCCAGCCATTCTTCAGTAATCTGGATAGGCTTGATTGATTTTGCCGGAACAGAAAAACTGTGAAAATCATTTTCAATCTGTACAAAATAATCTTTTTCATCATTCTGGAATATTTCAGTAATCGTATAGATCTGATTTTTATATTCCACTAGATTTTTAATTTTTAAATCTGCAACGTTCATAATATTTTGTGGGTGTTTATGTTATTATTCTAAGGTTAGTGAATGCCTTGTGTAAGAAGTTTTGCAAATACTATGCCTTATGTTTGGAATAATAATTAAACTATTGTTAAGAATTATTTTCTATTTTAATTTAGTTTGTTGATAATCATTATCTTATGATTAATAATGAATTTTAAACAATTTTGCAAAAGATTGAATTTGTGGTACTTATGTGGTATATTATGTTAAATTGAAAAATTTAATTATTCAGTTTTCAGAGATTTATGTTCAATAGTTAATGCGAATGCGATCATAATGACTGAAATTAATACACCAATAAAAACATTCCATGAGGTAGAGTGGAGCAGATATCCTGTACCGCTTCCTAAAAAACTGGATCCGAAATAATAGAAAAGCCAGTAGATGGAAGTTGCTGAAGATTTTCCTTCTTTAGCATGCAACGCGGTCATTTGGCTTGCCATAGTATGAGCCGCAAAAAAACATAGCGTAAACAATCCCAGTCCGAAAACAACGATATAAATATTTTCTGAAAGAAGAAGAATAAGTCCCGTTAACAAAAAGAAAATCGAACCTTTTAGAATGTATTTCTTTTCAAATCTTACGGATAATCTGCTGGTTATCATGGTTCCCAAAACACCGAAAGTGTACATCAGAAAAATAAAAGCAATAAAAACATGGTTCAAAGAAAACGGATCAGATTCCAATCGGAAAGTCATATAATTATAGATGCTTACAAAAGTTCCCATCAGCAAAGCGGCGATAAAATACAGTCGGAGCATGTAAGAATCACGTATCAGTCTTTTCATCTGCTTCATTTTCAGGTGATAATCTGTTTTCTGAGGCTTGAAAAATTTTGAATCCGGAAAAAGCCTCCAAAACACCAGTCCCAAAATCAGACTTTGAATCCCGATCATTAAAACAGCATTTCTCCATCCGAATTCTCCGGCGAGAAGAGTTGCCAAAATCCTTCCGCTCATTCCTCCAATCGTGTTTCCACTGAGATACATACTGATTGCCAAAGCTACCACAGAAATTTCAACTTCCTCTGTAAGATAAGCCAGAGCCACCGAAGAAACTCCCGAAATGATAAAACCTTTTATAATTCCAATAATAATAAGAAGCATTAAACTCGGAATCCATGTCGAAATGATGGTTAAAACTGCCGAAGCAATCAAGGAAAAAACCATCAGTTTCTTTCGCGAAAAACTATCTGCGCGGAACGCAAAAAAGAAAAGTCCCAAAGCCATCCCGATTGTGGAGGAAGAAACAAGCAGGGAACTGTCGCCTACCGTTTTGTGAAAATGTTCCGCAACCATTGGCAATAACGGCTGAAAAAGATAAAGCTGCGCAAATACCGAAAGTCCCGATAAAAATATACACAGTTTGATGTAGTAAAACCGTCTGCTTTTCCTGTCTGCTTTTTCTGAAATATTCATGATGTGCTTAAAAAATCAAGCAAAAAATTATGGAGTTATTTTTATCTGCTAAATTGATGAAATTTTTTAAATCCTTAAAATGTCTTTTTTTAATTGATTTTCTATTGAATTTTTAAATTAACTCAGCATTTTCCGGTTAAATTTTTACGGCAGTTTTTCACTTTAATACGTATCTTTAATTCAGAAAAAATTAAAAATGATCGAAAACTTTCCTTTTTATCTCTCACTGATTCTTGCCATTGTCTTTATTATTATGATCGCCAACAAAATAAGGGTTGCCTATCCTGTGCTGTTGGTTGTAGCAGGATTGTTAATCAGTTTTATTCCCAATGTTCCGGTCATCAGAATAGATCCCGAACTTATCTTTATTATCTTTCTTCCACCCTTGCTGTATGAAGCAGCGTGGGCAATTTCATGGAAGGAGCTCTGGAAATGGAGGCGGATTATAGGAAGTTTTGCCTTTGTTGTTGTATTTCTTACCGCAACGACGGTTGCTTTTGTGGCCAATCATTTTATTCCCGGATTTTCTCTTGCTTTAGGATTTCTTTTGGGGGGAATTGTCTCGCCGCCCGATGCGGTAAGTGCGGGAGCGATTCTTAAATTTGTAAAAGTTCAGAAAAGACTGTCTTCTATTCTGGAAGGAGAAAGTCTGCTGAATGACGCGTCTTCCTTAATCATATTCCGTTTTGCGATGATTGCCGTTGCAACCGGTCAGTTTATTTGGCAGGATGCGGTTTTCAGCTTTTCATGGATGCTGATTGGCGGAATCGGAATCGGGTTAATCATCGGCTGGCTGTTCATGAAAGGACATAAACTGCTTCCTACAGATGCCAATATGGACACAATTCTTACCATTGTTGCACCTTATTTAATGTATATTGCGGCAGAAGAAGCGCACAGTTCAGGAGTTTTGGCTGTGGTAAGCGGCGGGTTGCTGCTTTCCAATAACCGCCATAATTTTCTCAGTACTTCATCACGTTTGCGCGGACTGAATGTCTGGGAAAGTCTGTCTTTTGTACTTAATGGTCTGGTTTTTATCCTCATTGGTCTGGACCTTCCGGAAATTACTTCAGGTTTGGGAGAAGTAAGTATTTACGCTGCGGTAGGATACGGTTTGCTTGTAACGGCTGTTTTAATCGTGGTAAGAATTCTGTCGGCTTACGGAGCGGTAGTAGTTACTTTAATTGCCCGAAACTTCATCACGGTTGCAGACAACAGAAGTCCCGGATTTAAAGCTCCGATTCTGTTGGGCTGGACCGGAATGAGGGGGGTAGTGTCTTTGGCAGCAGCACTTTCAATTCCCGTAAAACTCTATCCCGATGGTCCGGATTTTCCTCAGCGGAATTTAATTTTATTCATCACGTTTATTGTGATTTTAACGACATTGCTGGTTCAGGGACTCACGCTTCCTTATCTCATCAGAAAAATGGAAATCCCTTCCTACAACGATCATTTGCCTGAAGATGAAGCGGAAGAGCTTATCCGTCGGGAAATGGCGAAAATGACTTTAGAGCATCTCAGAAAAAATCACAGCGGATTATTGGAAAAAAGTATCTTTTTGCAGCAGATCCATGAAAAATGGAAAGGAAAAGTGGAAAAAGACTCCGATATTAAACTATCCTCAGAAATTAAAGAGGCTTATCTTGATATTCTCAATGCCCAAAGAGCATGGCTGATTGAACAAAACTACGACAAAAAGCAGCATTTTGATGAAGATCTTATCCGAAGACATCTTGTGAAAATCGATCTGGAGGAAGAGAGACTCTCACTGATTCATTAAAAAAGTTAAAACTTTCTGCAGGTATTCATCCTCTTTTAACACTTTTTCATACGACTGTCTTGCGTACACAGGCGAAAGCTCGTAATTCTCCGGTTTAGAATCAATATCCTCATTCTCAATATATTGGTTAAGATGATGCGTATATTCTTTAATCAGCTTATTAATGGTTTTTCTTTTGATCTTACAGATGGTGTTGTTTTTTATTTTCTGTAAAGAATTAAGAATAAAAGATTTATCGCCGTGAAAATTGATCACATTTTTTATATAGGAAAGATTATGATGATCCTGTAATACAGAATGGTTTTCTTCAAAAATCATGATAGTGGAAGTTTTTTTAATTGAAAATAGTTTCAGAACACCTGATGATAATTGCAGATCAATTGACGGGTATGGTAAACGACTTTCTCATCATACGGATGATATAGTCTGTAAGAAAAGAATATTGAATGATCATAATAATTACTTTAAGTGAGTGATTGAACGATAAGATTGGCTGCTGATTTTTACACTTCAAATATCCAACCAATTTTTATTATTTTGTTAAATGTATTGAAAATTTGTAACAAAACACAGAATATGTGTGATATTTTGTTGAGTTTATTATTTATGATTGATATTATTGTGGTATGTTTAAATTATTTTTCTTAAAATAATATTTAAAAATCTTAAATTATGTTAAAAAAAATATTTATATTTGCTATAATTCCATTAATGGTGATTTTAATTGAAATGTTGAAATTTTTCTCTTAATGGGACTTTTTAAAGACTGAATTAAATGATTTGGCTTTAAAAAATGTGGACGGTACATTCTAAAAGGACAAATGTTAAGAAAGGCTGATTCTGAAGTTCCCAAAAAATAGATTTCAGCCTTTTTTTATTTCTGATTTTCAATGATATTTTGCAGCAAAAGTTGTAAATTTTCTCTACCAAATCATTACCAAACACATATCCTATTAATTGCTTAATTTTTAAGCGATTGAGGAAATTTTTGTTTTATTCTTTTTTTGTTAATATTTAAATTATTTTAAAGATATAAAGGTTTTTTAAGATTATTTAATACAAATATTTTATGCATAATAAATTTTAATAGAAAATAAATTTATATATTTTTAAAATAATACTATATTTGTTTTAACATTAAACAGCTAACAAAAATTAAGGATGGACATTAACTTTTCAACAGCAACTTTTAAGGATTTCGAAAATATTCCCGGCTTCGATATGATGGAGCGTGCAGACATTTATTATGACTTTCTGGAATACATGAAATCAAACGGACGTCATCACTACAGATTGCAGAATAATACAGGTTGCAGTTCTGTAATGAATGTGGGAACTCACAACGTAACCAGAGAATTTGTAAGCTTTGTTACAAGTGATTACTTAGGGTTTACACAACACCCGAAAGTAAAGCAGGCAGCAATTGAAGGAGTAGAAAAATACGGAACCGGAACGGCGGCAACACCACTTATTGGAGGATATTATTCTTACCACAACGATTTAGAAGCTAAAATTGCTTCCTTTTTTGGGCGTTCTCAGGATGAAGCTGTGATTTTTACAACAGGATACACAACAAACAGTGCGACATTGCAGATCCTGTTGCAGAAAGAAGACATCGCAATTGTAGATATGGCAGTACATGCAAGTGTATATGAAGGATGTATTCTTACCAACAGAAAAACATTTCCGCACAACAATCTGGAGGCTTTGGAACAGATTTTGAAAACATCGGAAAAGCAGTTTCGTACAAAGCTTGTGGTAATAGACGGTGTCTATTCTCAGGATGGAGATACCGCTCCTATTGAAGAAATTTATAGATTAGTAAAAAAATATAACGCCTATCTCATGGTTGATGATGTTCATGGAGTAGGTATTTTAGGGAAAACAGGAAGAGGTACAATTGAAGATACAGGATTGCTGGATAAAATAGATATTATTACGGGAACTTTCAGTAAAACATTCGGTAACCTTGGAGGATATGTAATCGCCAATAAAAGCCTTACCAATTTTATAAGATTCCAGTCCAGACAGCAGATATTTTCAGCAACAACGCCTCCTTCCACGGCTACAGGAATTATAAAAGCCATTGAACTGATAGATGAAGAACCACAATGGAGAGAAAAACTCTGGGAAAACATCAATTACTTTAAAAAAGGACTGAATGATCTGGGGCTGGATACCGGGACAACATGTTCCGCAGTTGTTCCCGTAAAGATCGGAGATC
This sequence comes from Chryseobacterium sp. C2(2020), assembly GCF_014218915.1. Taxonomy (NCBI): domain Bacteria; kingdom Pseudomonadati; phylum Bacteroidota; class Flavobacteriia; order Flavobacteriales; family Weeksellaceae; genus Chryseobacterium; species Chryseobacterium sp. C2(2020). The sequence continues at coordinate 19,971 of NZ_JACLCT010000040.1, read as the reverse complement.
CGCATATAACGGGCGATGTAGGAAGAATGCTTCTGGAACACGGAGTATATACAAACCCCATTATTTATCCGGCTGTAGCCAGGAAAGATGCCCGAATCAGGATGAGTGTTACCGCAACACATGATAAAGAACATCTTGATAAAACCCTCAATGCCTTTGAGGATATCAATAAAAAGTTGCATATTGCAAAAAAATAAATAACAAATGCCAAGAAAAGTTGTACAGGGCCCTATACGGGACAAAGAAAAAACAAAACAAAAATTGCTTGCTGCTGTTGGAAAAATCCTTAGAACCAAGGGGTACTCAGGATTGAAAGTGAGTAAAATAGCAGCAGTGGCAGGCTTTGATAAAAAATTAATTTACGAATATTTCGGAAGCACCGAAAAGCTTATCGACGAATACATCAGATCTCAGGATTACTGGAGCAAAATGAACCAGGATAATATCCATGTGGATTTTTCAGACGGAGGTAAAGAGCTTTCTAAAGTTGCCATTCTTAACCAGTTTGAGCACATCAAGAAAAACAAAGAACTTCAGAAGATTATTCTTTGGGGATTATCAGAAAGCAAACCGATTCTGAAAAAAGTGGCCGATGAGAGAGAAGAAATGGGAGAAATGCTTTTCACGAATATTGTAGATCCGCATTTTAAGGATAAATCTACAAGGTATCGTGCCATTGCAGCACTTCTGGTTTCCGGAGCTTATTATCTTAACCTTTACACAGCTCACAATGCAAGTATATTCTGCGGAATAGATCTGAAAAGTGATGAAGGAAGAAAAGAAATAGAAAAGGCGATTACCGAAATCATCGATTTTGCTTACGAAGAAAGATAATATGAGAAAAGTTTACTATTGTCAGAACAGAGTTATTTTAAAAGTAATTTAAAAGAATTTCATTTTTAAGTTACAACAATATTTCTTATTTTTGACCAATGGAAAATTTTATCGTATCTGCACGAAAATATCGCCCGCAGCAGTTTGATACTGTTGTTGGGCAGTCTCATATTACGGATACTTTAGAACACGCTATTGAAGAAAATCAATTGGCTCAGGCACTGCTGTTCTGTGGTCCGAGAGGAGTAGGGAAAACTACCTGTGCCAGAATTCTGGCGAGGAAGATCAATGAAAAGGACGGATCAGTTTCGGAAGACGGTTTTGCCTACAACATTTATGAGCTGGATGCTGCATCGAATAATTCTGTGGACGATATCAGAGAATTGATCGATCAGGTACGTTTTGCGCCTCAGATTGGTAAATATAAAGTGTATATTATCGACGAGGTTCATATGCTCTCTTCTGCAGCCTTCAATGCTTTCCTTAAAACACTTGAGGAACCGCCTGCTCATGCTATTTTTATCTTAGCGACTACCGAAAAGCATAAAATTATTCCTACCATTTTATCCCGCTGTCAGATCTATGATTTCAAAAGAATCGTAATTGAAGACATTCAGGGACATCTTAGGAATATCGCTCAGAAAGAGAATATTCAATACGAAGATGATGCATTGTATCTTATTGCCCAGAAAGCAGACGGAGCTTTAAGAGATGCACTTTCCATCTTCGACAGGCTTTCTACATTTTCCCAGAAGAACATTACTTTAGCAAAAGCCGCAGAAGTTTTAAATATTCTGGATTACGATCAGTACTTAAAAATTGTAGATTTAGCCAAAGAAAATAAAATTCCCGAAGTTCTTTCCGCTTTCAATGAAATTGTAAAAAAAGGATTTGATCCTCATATTTTCATCGCAGGATTGGGAAGTCATTTCAGAGACCTTATGATGGCACAGAATACTTCAACCATAGATCTGATAGAAGTAGGAGAACAGACCAAGACAAAGTTTGTAGAACAGGCCCAGAAATGGAATCCTCAACAGCTCATTGATGCTATTGAGATTTGCAATCATGCAGACATTAATTATAAAAATTCCAAAAATCCAAGACTTACGGTAGAAATTGCTTTAATGCAATTGGCTTCTTTGACGGCTAATTCAGACGTTGCTAAAAAAAAAAGTTTATAATTCTGGCTCCGTTTCTCAGTGAGAAGCAGGAAGTGAAAATCCCCGTAAAACCTACGGAAACTCAGGAGCAGAAACCTAAACAGGAACAACCCTCTGAAAGTCCGGAACTTCCCGTTGTCACAGAGATCAAAAAAACCTCAAAACCTTTGTCGCGAACCGGAATTTCTTCAGGTTTCAGCATCAGTTCTTTTTTAAACAAAGAAGAAACAACTGTTGTAGAAGAAAAAGTTGTAGCCAAAACAGAACAGCTTCCCCAAAATCACTTTACCGAAACAGATCTTCAGGCAGAGTGGAATTTACTTCTCAAGCAGCTCCAGAGAAAAGATGCCATTATTTTCAATGCCATTAAATCTTTCAAAATGGTAAAATCCGGAGAAAATGAAATTACCGTTCTGTTTCCTTCGGATTCTGCAAAAGCTGAATTTGATAAAGTAAGCCGTGAATTTTTTAATCATTTTAAAACGAAAGTTCACAATCATTCCATTCAGGTTGCATATAAAAGAGATGCCGAAAATCTGAAAGTAGAAGTAATGACTCCAAGAAAAAAGTTCGAAAAGTTTGTTAAATTAAATCCTTTGCTGAAAGATCTTGATGATCTGATGAAATTCGATTTAACATAATTATTGTTCCTTAATAATTTTTACTGCAGAAAAATCTTTAAGAAAAAGTTTCACAATTTTTATTTTAAAAAAATAGGGTACATGAAACTCTTTTTTAAATAAAATTTATATATTTGTCAGATAATTGAAAAACAAAACGCAGCTTTTTCAGTTAAAATGTAAACCGAAAATCTAGAAATAGAACATCTATTTTGGAAAAATTAATAAAGTCATATCAATCTGTATTTGCTCCTGCTGAATTTTTTAGCGGGCAATTTGGCTTTTCTTTTCCGTATTTTAGAAATTTCAGAACGTATTATCGATTTTATTATTGGTACTGCTAGTATAAATTTCTTTCAAAAAAATCTACAGGAATTATAGATTTCTTCTTATTTCCTGATTCCTTTAAAAAATTTTAACGGCATTTTTTAGAAAGAATTATAAAGTAATTTTATAATGCTTTTTTGTGTTTGAATATGAACAATAACGATAATAGTAAAATTAAAAATATGAATTTAAAAGACTTAAAAAACGAATGGATTAATGAATTCCAGCAGCCCATGATGATTGCAGGACCATGCAGTGCAGAAAGTGAAGCACAGATGCTGGAAATTGCAAAAAGAATTAGGGAAACCAATGCCAATGTTCCGGTTTTCCGTGCAGGAATCTGGAAGCCGCGTACAAAACCGAACGGATTTGAAGGAGTAGGAGTAATCGGTCTGAACTGGCTGAAAAAAGTGAAGGAAGAATACGGTTTCAAAACAGCGACGGAAGTTGCCAATGCACACCACGTTTTCGCAGCTTTGGAAGCAGATGTAGACATTCTTTGGATCGGGGCGCGTTCTACGGTAAATCCTTTTACCGTTCAGGAAATTGCACAGGCATTGAGAGGAACAGACAAAACCGTGTTGGTAAAAAATCCTGTAAATCCGGATCTTGCTTTGTGGATCGGAGCTTTGGAAAGACTTTTAGGTCAGGGAATTACCAACTTGGGAGTTATTCACAGAGGATTTTCTACATACCAGAAAACAAAGTACAGAAACAATCCAAACTGGCAAATTGCTTTGGATTTTAAAAGCCAGTTCCCAAATATCCCGATGCTGATCGACCCTTCACACATCTGCGGAAACAGAACTGGTTTGGCAGACATTACGCAGGAAGCTTTAAACGTAGGTTACCAAGGTGCCATTATAGAAACACACAGCAATCCGGATGAAGCATGGAGTGATGCTGCACAACAGATTACACCGGAGGTTCTGGCAGAATTAATCGGGAACTTAAAAGTGAGAAATTCAGGATTGGCAGGATTTGAAGGAGAAATGGGAAGACACAGAACGTTAATTTCTGATATAGATTTTCAACTGATTGAAATGCTTGCGCAGAGAATGAAAATTTCTGAAAAAATCGGAAAGCTTAAAAAAGAGAATGATATTGCCATCTTCCAGCCGGAACGTTGGAAAGAAATTACGGAATACGCAACTCAAAAAGCTGTTGAGACCGGAATGACGAAAGAATTCATAGAAAAAGTGTTCAAAGCGATCCACGAAGAGTCTATCGAGGTTCAGAACAGCATTATGATTAACAGATAATCTGGTTTTAGAGTGAGAGAGTTTTAGAGTGGGAGAGTTTTGGAGTAGGAGAGTTTTAGAGTTGGAGAGTGAAAAAGTAATTAGATGACTTTTATAAAAGCTCTCCGGCTCTAAAACTTTAAAACACTCAAACTAAATTTCCTATATTTGCAGCATCTTACAGTATGAAAGGAAAAATCATTAAATCTACAGGAAGCTGGTATCAGGTTTTGGAAATGGAAACCGGGAAAATCTTCGAAGCAAGAATTCGCGGAAAATTTAAGCTGATTAAAACACGACTTACCAATCCTCTTGCTGTAGGAGATTTTGTAGAATTTCAACTGGAACAGGATGATATTGCGTGGATTACAAAGATCGAGCCCCGCAGGAATTATCTCATCCGAAAATCTGTAAACCTTTCGAAAGAAGCACACATCATCGCTTCAAATATCGATCTTGCCTGTTTTATTTTCACATTAAAACATCCTGAAACTTCCCTTGGATTTTTAGACCGTTTTCTGGCGTGTTGCGAAGCCTACAATATTACTCCCTTAATTTTATTCAATAAAATTGATGTTCTGCATGAAGAAGAAATCGAAATTGTAAAGGATATTGAGTTTCTTTATAATGAAATCGGCTACGATGCTCTGGAAATTTCTTCTTATTCAAAATTAAATCTGGAACAGCTTCAGGAATTGCTGAAAGACAAAACGTCAGTTTTTTTCGGACATTCAGGTTGTGGAAAGTCTACTCTGGTGAATGCTTTGCAGCCGGGACTTAACCTGAAAACTTCTGAAATTTCCGATACGCATTTAAAAGGTAAACACACCACAACTTTTGCACAGATGCATTTCTGGGATTTTGGCGGTAACGTAATCGATACACCCGGAGTTCGTGAATTTGCCATGATCGACATCGAAAAAGAAGAAGTTCAGCATTATTTTCCGGAGATTTTCAAAAAAAGAGAAGAATGCAAATACCACAACTGTCTTCATATTAACGAGCCGAAATGCGCGGTAATTGATGGTCTGGAAACCGGAGAAATTCAGCATTCAAGATATTCTACCTATATTAAATTAATGGAAGAGGCGGAAGAAGCTTCCCAAAAATAATTTTAACCTTCTACGATCATTTCTTCATCATTATTTGGTATAATGAATAATTTTTTGTGCCAAAAATTCTTGCTTTGGTAAAAAGTTTCTTGTCATTTTAATTCAGTATTAAATCTGGATTTAAGATGAATAAAGCTTAATATTCAGCCGGTAAAAACTTAAACAGGAGTTTAATTATTTAAAAATCTTGAAGTTAGGTGTAGTTTTTGGGGAATTACAGTCAATAAAAAACCCAGCCGAAGCTGGGTAAAAACTAATAACCATGAAAACTCAAATTAAACATGAGAATCACAATAAAATCAACAATTACTGTGCCAAAGTTTCGTTCATAAAACCTTAACAAATGTTATTTTTATGTTAAAAATATTTTAAAATTAAAATCAAAAGAATTTTTTGTATTTTTGCGCCATTAAAAAAATATACATTTATGTCTAACATTACATTCACTATGATTAAGCCAGATGCAGTTGCAGACGGACATATCGGTGCTATATTAGGAAAGATCGCAGAAGGTGGTTTCAAAATCAAAGCAATGAAATTGACTCAACTTACTGTTGCAGATGCAAAAAAATTCTATGAAGTTCACGCTGAAAGACCATTCTACGGAGAATTGGTAGATTTCATGAGTTCTGGACCTATCGTTGCTGCTGTTCTTGAGAAAGACAATGCGGTAGAAGATTTCAGAACTTTAATCGGTTCTACTAATCCTGCTGAAGCTGCAGAAGGAACAATCAGAAAAATGTTTGCAAGAAGCATCGGAGAAAACGCTGTTCACGGTTCTGACTCTGACGAAAACGCTCTTATCGAAGCAAAATTCCATTTTTCAGGAAGAGAAATTTTCTAAGAAAAATCATTTCAAAATAAAAAATCCGGAGAAACTTCTTCGGATTTTGTTTTTTTACAGATTGCTTTCAATTGCGCCAACTTTTTCACGGTATAATTCGAGCGGTTTATCAAGAAGAACGGTAATAACAGTTAGATTTTTATCCAGTTTCTCTTTGGGTACGTCAATATAAATAATTCCCGGAACCTCACTCCAGTAAAGCTTATTGTACATTTCATGGCTTAATAAAGTTCCTTCACCCACAATACGGATTCGGGCAATTTCGTTTTTAATACCTTTTAAAGCGATCGGTCCGGTCGGAATTCCTTCCACAAAAAGATAAAGGGTTTGTTTGTCTTTGGAAAGTACAGAGTTTCCTGAAAAATGACCTTCTGGAAGCCCTTTTTCGGTTTCATAAAGTGCTTCTGCGTGTTTGCTGATCCAGTTTAGAATTTCGGGATTGGTTTTGCCGGTTTTGGGAAGTTTCATTTCCATTCCGTCCTCTGTTAAACCTGAATTTTTGAAGATGTTGTTTCCTGAATGAAGCTGTTCTGCAATTTCATAGACTGCCAGTTTCGTATTCTTATTTTCTAAAGATTCAGGAAGAGATAAATTGGGCTTATCATTTTGTACTCTGATCATAGGTTCGTCAATTGATATTTCAACAACGGTTACGTCCTGATCAAATTTTACATGGGAAAAATTGAAAGTGAAATCTCCGTTACCGTTACTTTTAATATCAATCTTCGCTTTATCGTCCCCAAGAATTCTGGCAGAAATAATGTTGGTCATTAAACCATATATTTTTACAAAGTCTTTGGCTTCTTCAAGATAGAGAAATATTTTTTTCCGGTCTTTTGAAAATGCAGATTTTCCTTTATAATTGTCGAATGGCAAACCTCGTGTTGTTCCATAAATGGCTTCGGAATTTTTTGTTGTCCATCTTCCTAAGTTCTTTAAAATTTCAACCTGCTGTTCCGGAATGGTTCCGTCTTCTTTCGGAGCGATATCCAACAGTAGATTTCCGCCCATATTAATCACATCCGCCAAAGTTCTTACGATCATATTCGGAGTTTTATAATGATTGTCGAAGTGCTGAAATCCCCATGAATCATTCATGGTGTAGCAAAGTTCCCAGTAATTGCTTTGAGGTTTTACCACAGGAATTCCCTGTTCCGGAGTTTCGTAATCTCCATGATTTTTCAGTCTGGAATTAACGATAATGTCCGGATTGAATTTTTTTAAATTTTCCAGAGTTTTCGTAGCGCGCCATTCTTCTGATGAGTGTTCCCAATCGCCATCAAACCACAAAAGATCGGGCTTAAATTGTAGTGAAAGTTCATTTAATTGATTCTGATAATAGGTGACGAAATTTTCCCAGCGTTTCGGATCATTTTTAATTTCGTAACGTTTTTTTGTCCGGGTATTGATATCGTAATAAGGATGGCTCCAGTCGGGAAGAGAATAGTAAAGTCCAGTTTTCATTCCGGAATTTTTTAATGCAGAGATAAACGGAGAAAGTACATTTTTTTGGGCTAAGGAATTTTTAGGAATGGTGGTCGATTTTTCAGCTTTTGAATCCCAAAGTGCGACGCCATCATGATGTTTTGTGGTAATCACGGCATATTTTGCTCCGGAATTTTTAATCAGCTTTACCCATTCATCAGGTTTGTATTTTGCAGCCGAAAAACCATTGAGCTGTTTCATGTAATTTTCATGGCTGATGTAATTATTGAAAAAAGACCATGATTCCGGAATTCCGTTCACAGAATAAATTCCCCAGTGAATAAAAATTCCGAGTTTGGCATCCTGAAACCATTCCATTTTTTGATTTTCCTGTGACTGATTCTGTGCAGGATATTTTCCTGAAGATAAAACCAGACTTAAAAACAATATGCCGATTAATTTCCCTTTCACGTTTTTTCTTTTTATGATCTAAAAATACTTAAAAAGAACTTTATAGAGCTCCTGTATTTATTATTGAATAATTAAAACCTTCCTGTTCTTCGGGGTTAAGTAGAAATACCGAGATTAAAATTCCGTGTTTTTACGGATGTTTTTGTCCTTATTTATTGCCATCTTTACATCAGCATTAGAGAAGGAAAATTTAAGCATTAAACTCTTCAAAACTAATAACCATTAAAGGCTCAGATTTTCATTAAGAAGAAAGGCAACTCAACGGAGTTGCCTTTTTGTTTGTATTGAAATAAAATTAAATTTTCAGTAATTCGATCGTTCTTTCCGGATTTTCTGCTGAGAAAACTGCATTTCCTGCAACCAGAACATCGGCTCCGGCTTCGAAAAGTTTAGAGGCGTTGTCGATATTTACACCACCGTCGATTTCAATTAAAGCGGTAGAATTGTTGCTTAAGATCAGGTCTTTTGTTTCAGCAATCTTCTTATAAGTATTTTCGATGAATTTCTGCCCTCCGAATCCCGGATTTACACTCATCAGCAAAACAAGATCCACATCTGCAATAATATCTTCCAGCATCAGAACCGGAGTGGAAGGATTTAGCACAACACCGGCTTTTGCACCCAGACTCTGAATATGATGAATCGTTCTGTGAAGGTGAGTACACGCTTCGTAATGCACCGATACAAGATCCGCTCCGTGATTAATGAATTCTTCCACATATTTTTCAGGCTCTACAATCATCAGATGCACATCTACAAATTTTTTAGCGTGCTGCTGAACGGTTTTCATTACCGGAAATCCGAACGAAATATTCGGAACAAATCTCCCGTCCATTACGTCTACGTGAAACCAGTCTGCCTGAGAATTGTTCAGCATTTCGATGTCTCTTTGCAGGTTCCCGAAGTCTGCGGATAAAAGGGATGGAGCAATAAGCTTCGTTTTCATTTTTACTTTTTACTTTTAACTTGTCTCTTTTTACTTCTGTTAATGATACTTCAGTTTCATTTCCGGCTGAATTCTCAGAAGTGTTTCGTAGATCAGTTGGATTACATTTCCTACGTCTTCTTTGGAAACCATTTCCACTGTGGTATGCATATAACGCAAAGGTAAAGAAATTAATGCACTCGGAACGCCGCCGTTAGAATGCGCGAAAGCGTCGGTGTCTGTTCCCGTAGCGCGGCTCGCTGCTGCTCTCTGGAAAGGAATTTTCTTCGTTTTTGCGGTGTCGATAATCAATTCTCTGATGGTGTGATGAATGCTTGGTGCGAAGAAAACCACCGGTCCGTCTCCGCATTTCTGGTCACCTTCTTTTTTCTTTTCGATCATCGGAGTGGTGGTATCGTGCGTAACGTCTGTAACGATGGCAATGTTCGGTTTAATGGTATCCGCAATCATATCTGCTCCATACAAACCTACTTCTTCCTGAACGGAATTGGTAATGTATAATCCGAACGGAATTGTTTTTTTATTTTCCTTTAAAAGTCTTGCCACTTCAGCAATCATAAAACCACCGATTCTGTTGTCTAACGCCCTGCAAACGAAATAACGGTCATTCATTTCGAAGAATTCATCGGGGTAGGTAATCATGCATCCTACATAAATTCCCATTTCTTCCACTTCTTTTTTGGAAGTTGCACCACAATCGATGAAGATATTTTCAATTTTCGGAGTCGGTTCGTTCTGGTTGGCTCTGGTGTGGATTGCAGGCCATCCGAAAACGCCTTTTACAATTCCGTTTTCACCGTGGATATGAACCACTTTGGACGGAGCGATTGTCTGATCAGAACCTCCGTTTCGGATCACGTAGATCAATCCGTCGTCTGTAATATAATTTACATACCAAGAAATTTCATCAGCATGTGCTTCAATCACCACTTTAAATTCTGCTTCAGGATTAATGATTCCGTAGCAGGTTCCGTAATGATCCACTTCAATTTTGTCTACATAAGGTTTAATGTAGTCCATCCATACTTTCTGTCCCTCATGTTCGTATCCTGTTGGAGATGAAGTGTTTAAATATTTCTCTAAAAATTTTAAAGATTTCTTTTCAAATTTCATAAAAAGGAATGATTTTTGCGTTCAATTTTTGTTCTAATACGCGTAAAAATAATGAATTTTAGTAAGATTATTTGTCTTTTTCTCTTCTTTTTTGGAGTCAGTATTTCGGCTCAGAAGGATTCCGTCATTGCGAAACCTTTAAGTCAGTACCCTGCAGAACTTTTGAAAACAGACGAATTCGGCAATAAATATTTCTATGATGAAAGGCAGAAAGCAAGAATCTATGAAATCAACGGGGAAACTGTGGTAGTAATGGATGAGCTGGTTTTGCTGAATAAACCTAAATTCAATAATCAGCTGGATCGAAACTATTATTATTTCTTAAATAAAAAGCTTTACAGAGTATATCCTTTATTTTTAACCGCTTTACAGCAATACAGAGATATTCAGGGAGAAATGACGAATATGGACAGTAAGGCAAAACGAAAATACATCAGAGACCGACAGAATATTCTAGCCGACCAGTACGAAAAACAGCTTCGTGATCTTACGACAACAGAAGGGCAGGTTTTTGCCAAACTGATGAACAGAGCAACCGGAAAAAATGTCTACGAAATCATTAAAGAATTAAGAGGAGGATGGAGCGCATTCTGGTGGAATGTAAAAGGAAAAATGGCAGATATTGATCTTAAAGATCCTTACGATCCGCACAAAAACAGAACCGACGAATATCTGGAATCCCTGCTTCAATCTAATTGGAATTCTGGTTATCTTCAGCCTTATTCCGGAGCAAGCAGCTTTAAAGTCTACAAATAATATCGATCATAAAAAATTCCTGTAAAGCTTTTACAGGAATTTTTCTTTTAATTTATCAAAAACAATTTTGTCGATGGGCAACGGAAACGGATTGTCCGGTCTGTCGATCTCAATCCATTCTGTTTTTTCAATGCAGGGATCGAGAATCAGGAAATCGCCTTCGTCAATAATGTTTACAATATAATATATGGTAAGAAGCTGTTCATTTTCTCTGAAACGCGAAACCAGAAAATCTTCCTGCGTATAAAAATGTTCCACAACTTCTATTTTCACATTCAGCTCTTCATCGAATTCACGATGCAGACAATCTATTAATCCTTCTCCAAACTCCAGTCCGCCACCCGGAAATTTCATTAAAGGTTCACCTGCATATTCTTCAAATAAAGTAAGGACTTTTTTATCTTTTACCGCACAGGCGTAAACTCTAATGTTGATCTTATCTATCATATATAATAATTTGTTAAAGCTAATTTAGGGAAAATTTGTCGGACGCCCGAAGACATGATCTGGAAGTTTACGACTGATTTTAATTTTTTTTAAAGCTATTTCCCGCTTAATAAGGTATAAACTCAAAACTTTGCAGACTATAAAACATCAAGTAGTAAAACCTCCATCTTCCAGCCTCAAGCTTCCATCTTCCTTCCTTACAACTTCACTGCATTAATCATCTCTCTTTTTCCCGGAGGTCCCTGTTTTTTTTCAACATTAAAATTCAGTTCCTGAAGAATTCTTCTTACGCTTCCTTTCGAAGAGTAGGTTGTTAATAATCCGTTAACAGCCATTTTATCAGCAACCATTTCAAAAAGGGGCTTTTCCCAGAGATCGGGCTGTACTCTTGCGCCGAAACAATCGTAATATACCAGATTTATTGCGGGTAAATCGATATTCTTCAGATCAAAAAAATCACATTCTATCTTTTTTAAGTTGAAACCACTAATGATTTCTTCTGATTTTTCCCATTCTGCCAGATGAATTTTTTGATAAATATTTCTGAATTCGGAGTTATCGAAGAGTTCAAAATAGGCTAAATCGTTAATTTCCGATTCATTTATGGGGTATTTTTCAAGGGTAAAATAGTTGATGATATGATTTTTGTCAGTTTTTAAATATTCATTAATTGTTACCAAAACATTCAAACCTGTTCCAAAACCGAGTTCTAAAATATTAATTTCGTAATCATTTATCAGATTTAATCCATTTTTGATAAACACGTGTTCGGCTTCCTGTAATGCACCATGGTGTGAATGATAGTTTTCATTTAAATCATTGATAAACAGTGTTTTGCTGCCGTCTTTTGTGGTCTTAATTTCTCTTTTCAAGCTATTTTTTTACAAATTTACTCTAAAATTTTTATATTTAGAAAATTATGTTAAATTTGTAGAACCTCATAAAAAATTTTAGAAATGATAATTCAAAAAACTGAAAACTCAAGAATTTCTACATTCGACCCAAACAATTTTTCATTCGGAAATACTTTTATCGATCATATGATCATCTGTGAGTACGAAAACGGAAAATGGGGTGATGTAAAATTGGTTCCTTATGGTCCTTTGGCATTTACACCGGCAATGATGGGTGTAAATTACGGACAGGCTTGTTTTGAAGGCATGAAAGCCTATAAAGACAAAGACGGACAGGTTTTCCTTTTCAGGCCCGAAAAGAATTTTGAACGTATCAATAAGTCGGCAAAACGTCTTGCCATGCCGGAAATAACGGAAGAAATGTTTTTGGACGGACTGAAAGCATTGGTTGATATCGACAGAGAATGGATCCCTTCCGGTGAAGGTATGTCTTTGTACATCAGACCATTGATTTTCGCTACTGAAGAAGCATTGAAGGCGAGAGTTGCCAATAAATATATGTTCGCGATCGTTGCAACTCCTGCAAAGATGTATTATACAGAACCTGTTTCTGTAAAAATTTCAGACCATTATTCAAGAGCGGCAAGCGGTGGAGTAGGTTCTGCGAAAGCTGCCGGAAACTATGCGGCTTCTTTCTACCCGACACAGTTGGCAATTGAAGAAGGATATGAGCAAATTATCTGGACGGATGATGCTACTCACGAATATTTCGAAGAGAGCGGAACGATGAACGTTTTTGTAAGAATCAACGATACCATTTATACACCTCCGACTTCAGAAAAAATCCTTGACGGCGTTACAAGAGACAGCTTTATTCAGTTGGCGAAGAAAAGAGGAATTGAAGTAAAAATAGAACCGATTAAAGTTCTGGACGTTGTAGAAGCTCAGAAAAACGGAACTTTAAAAGAAGTTTGGGGAGTAGGAACAGCAGTGGTTACTACCGTTTTCCAGGCTTTAGGTTACAAAGGAGAAAAGCTTGAATTGCCAAGATTATCAGACGAAGAAAGCTTCGCAGTTACTTTGAAAAACGACCTTGTGAATCTTCAGACAAACCTTTCAGACGATCCTTTCGGATGGAGAGTTTTAGTAGACCACGTATTGGAAACAGTTTAATTTTTTTAAACGTTAGATATTGTAAAGCCGGGAATTTTTTCCGGCTTTTTGTTTTAAATTTTTATCAGTTAAGTAGTTTAAAGTAAAGATACTTGCTCCTTTAGGAGCAGAATCTGTGTAGAAATAAGAATAAGTCTATCAATCAATCCATAGGATTGATATCTATAATTCTCAATAAATTTTCTAAAGATAGCGTTCCTACGGAACGCCGAACGTAAGCCTAAATATGATTTCTACACAGATAAAACTCCACAGAGTTTTTTATTCTGGATGTCTTATTTATCGCTGTTTTTAAAATTCATATATTATACTTTGCTTAGATCCTTTCAGGATGACAAAAATGCTGTAAATGGATTTGAGAAAGAATAACAATTTTACATTGAAAAAAAATCTGCGGAATCTGCACAATCTGCGGGAGATTATTCAAAAGATTCTTCATTCCATAATGCTTCGCAAAATTTCAATCAGAATGACATGGGATTGTTAAAGATTTTTGGAGATAAAAGGAATTGTTAACAATTATTCATTGTTTTGTCTTTCGTTTAGTGTTCGCGAGCCTGTCGAAGAGCTTTTTTCGAGCCATTTATTTATAGATTGTTGTTCTTTAAAAGTCCTGTGTTTAGATCCTTTCAGGATGACAAGCTGCATGATTAATATCTCTCGCAGATTTTGCAAATTTAGCAGATGATTAAGTAGAAAAATCAGCACAATCTGTTAAATTATTTACAGTATGTTTGTCATGCTGAAAGCATCTAAGGAAAGTTCTCAATGTATCGTTGAAATCCTCTCAGGAGGACAAAAATGCTGTCAATGGATTTGAGAAAGGATAAACAATTTTACATTGAAAAAAAAATCTTCGTAATCTGCGAGCGATAAAGCAAAAGATTCTTCATTCCATATTGCTTCGCAAAATTTCATTTAGAATGACATGACTCGTTAAAGATTTGAATAAAATAACAAGCTGTACTTGTTTAGGTGTTGTAAGGAACGTTTGTAATCCTAGCCGGGATTGGAGCAATTGTCTGAGCTCATTTTTTTAGTTTACGGCGCGGCGAAGCCGCGCCGTAAACTAAAAAAATAGCGAGTGCGGAAAGCGCGATAAAGCTCCAAAAAAATACAATTCCTTTCAAGAGCAGTGGAAATTTACATCATAATCCTTCGACTGTTTCACACTCAGGAAGACAGGGAAATTGTCACAGTTTTTAATTCAATAAGTTCCTGAAGTTTTGTAATTGATTCCCGAAATGTGTATTTTCGCAAAAGTTTATGAAAAAAATACTCTTCATATCGATACTGGGTTTACTGAGCTGCAGCAAAAATGCGCAGACTCATCCTCCCGTTGGCGGCGTTCTCAGCAAGAACGATCTGGATGTTTCCAAAAACAGGATGAAAAATCTGAATGCACAGGAAAGATACCATATTCAGGAATGGATCGGCAATCAGTCGGTAAAGTTTTATCCTACGCAGCTTAATTACTGGACGAATACGGAAGGTTTTGACCAAAGGCAGAGAAGGCAGGACAATACGCTGATCTCTTATTCTTACGACCTGTACGACTTTGATCAGACGAAAATCTACGATCAGCCGATCGCAAGAAGAGATGCCAAATTCGGTCATTTTGATGAACTGAAGGCGGTAGAAGATGCTTTGCGTTTTATACATGACGGTGAGGAAGTTACGCTTCTGGTTCCGTCTGCACTGGCGTATGGAACGTACGGAGATGAGAAGAAAATAGATAATGACATCCCACTAATCATAAAATTAAAAGCATTATAATCCATGAAATTGTTTAACAAGAATATAATTCTGGCGGCGGCAAGTGTTTCGCTGATGAGTTGTACACCAATTTATAAAAAAATGAACGTAGACAAAGAAACTTACGAAGGTCTTAATGACGGACTTTATGCGAATCTTCAGACGACAAAAGGTAATTTGATCGTAAAATTCGAGGATAAAAAAGCACCGGTAACTGTGGCTAATTTTATTGGTCTTGCAGAAGGAAAAATCGATAACAAAGCGAAAGCGAAAGGCGTTCCTTATTATGACGGAACGATTTTCCACAGAGTGATTAAAGATTTCATGATTCAGGGGGGAGATCCTCAGGGAACTGGAATGGGAGATCCGGGATATAAATTCGAGGACGAAAGAAACGATCTTAAGCATACCGGAAAAGGGGTGCTTTCTATGGCGAATTCGGGTCCGAATACCAACGGTTCCCAGTTCTTCATCACAGAAGTTGCGACGCCTTGGTTAGACGGAAAACACACGATTTTCGGGAAAGTGGTAAAAGGAGAGGATGTAATCGATGCGATTGCTAATGTAGAAAAAGGAGCGCAGGATAAGCCTAAAACTGACATCGTTTTGGAAAAAGTTTCCGTTTTCAGCAAAGGAGACGAGTACAAAAACTACGATGCTGCAAAAACCTTCACAGAAGGAAAAGCTAAAATTGCAGAAAACAACAAAGCGTTTTTAGCAAAAGAAGAGGCTGAAAAAGCTAAAAAAGAAGCTGAATTCAAAGCCAATCAGGAGAAAATGGTTGAAGATCTGAAAGCAGGAATGCAGAAAACAGAATCGGGTCTTTACTATAAAATCACGAAAACAACAGAAGGAAAAGCTCCGAAAGCGGGGGATAACGTTTCTGTACACTATGCAGGAAAACTGGTAGACGGATCGGAATTCGATTCTTCTTTCAAGAGAAATGAGCCGATTGAAATTCCTATCGGGATGGGAAGAGTGATTAAAGGCTGGGACGAAGGAATCCTTTTGTTAAAAGAAGGTGAAACCGCTACTTTACTGATTCCGCCGGCAATGGGTTACGGGGAAAGAGGAGCAGGAGGAGTAATTCCGCCAAATGCATGGTTGATCTTCGATGTTGAGCTTGTAAAAGTAAAATAATCTGAATCTTACAATATTCTGAAAGCCGTCCGAAAGGATGGCTTTTTTCGTTACTGTTTTTTTGTAACGATTCGCCGGACTTCTGCGACAGATTTAAGGAAAGAAGAAGTAATCGTCTTCTTTAAAAATCGTAACAACTGTCTATTTAAAATTATGAAAACCAAATCATTCCTGTTTCTGTTCATGTTCCTGTCGTTGATGTCTTTTGCTCAGACGAAGGCAAATCCGGAAGATGCAGCCATTAAACAATCACTGTCGTATTTCGTGAATACCATTAAAACAAAGAAAATCGATCAGTCGGTGAACTGCATCTATCCGAAATTTTTCACGGTGATTCCGAAAGATCAGATGACGCAGATGCTGAACATTACCTACAACAATCCGTTTATGAAGATTGAAGTTCAGGATTTTAAGTTTGGGAATATTGCAAAGCCGGAACAGATTGATAAAGAATATTTCTCCATCGTCAATTATTTTCTCAAGCTGAAATGCAATGTCGGTTCCCTGAATGAAGACATGAAGAAGAAAATCCAAGCGATGCTGATTCAGAAATACGGCAAAAACAATGTACAGTATGCTGCAAAGGAAAATTCTTACGTCATCAACGCCAATATGAAAGCTTGTGCCGTTTCCAAAGACAAAAAATACTGGAAGTTTGTGATCCTCGAAAATGAATACAAATCTCAATTGGTAAAAGTGCTGCCGAAGAAGATTTTGGAAAAAATTTAAAATTTTTGATTTTATTTATTGAAAACATTATTATATTTAAGAATTTGTTATACAATTAATTTATAAATGCAAAACTATTATTAAAATGACTGAAAATGAAATCCTAAAAAATGATATTGAAGAAAATGAAAATTTGAATGAAGAAACTTCTTTTATAAATTTTTTAGAAAAAAAGCAAAGAGAGCTTTTAACAAGTACAATTGATTATAATTTGGAAAGTTTAAGTAATTTAATCACTAAAAGAGTTATTGATTTAGCCCCAAAATATCAAAGAAGATTTAGGTGGGATGAAGCAAGAAAGTCTAAGTTAATAGAATCTTTTTTAATGAATGTTCCTGTACCTCCAATATTTTTAAATGAAGATGATTTTGGAAAATATAGTGTAATAGATGGAAAGCAAAGACTATCAGCAATAAGTGAATTTGTTACAGGAAAATTAAATTTAAAAGATTTAGAAGTTTTTAAAGATCTTAATGGATTAAATATTTTTGATCTACCAATAGAATTTCAAAATTCATTGAAGATAAGAGCTACAGTTAGAGCTATAATTATATTACGTCAATCCGATAAGGACATTAAATATGAGGTGTTTCAAAGATTGAATACCGGAGGTGTTAAATTAAATGCTCAAGAAATTAGGAATAGTGCTTTTCCTAGTTTATTAAATGATAAAATATTAGATTTATCAGAAAATAAAAATTTTCATAAAGTATTAGGAATAAAATCTAAAGCAAAATCAAGAATATATCAAGAAATGAAAGATGCAGAATTAGTTCTTAGATTTTTTGCCTTAAAAGATATTTATAAGAATTATAAAGGAGGTCTTAAGAATATTCTTGATGGTTATTTAGATGATAATCAGGATTTAAAGAAAAATGAAATTAGTGATTTGGAAAAGGATTTTCAAAGTACACTTGACTTGGTTCAAACGATATTTGGGTTTGATGGTGCATTTAGAAGATGGATTCCTCAAGGAAATAAATGGAAACAGCAGATTTCGGCTCCTATATATGATTCTCAAATGCTATCATTATATGGAAAAGACAAAGCAAGTATTTTAGCTAATAAAGACTCCATTCTAAGAGATTTTAAACAACTGTTTACCGAAGATAATTTATTTATAGAATCAATCGAATCATCTACAGCAACTCCTGTAAGATTTCAATATAGAGTTGAAAAGTTTGAGGAAATTTTAAATAATTATATTTAATGGGAGTCGCTTTTACAAATTTTAAGGAATCTCTTGGTCTTGCTGCTTCTTTAAAATTAATTGAAAGAGAAAAATATAACAGTACAAAGCAGGCTAATCAACCATTTATAATGGGTTTGAGAGGTGGTGCGGCTGTGCTTATGGTCGCTGCTTTTGAGTTTTATCTAAGAAAGTTATTTGAAGATAATATATCAAAACTCAATACAAGTCCGCCATCAATAGATTTTCAAAAATTACCAGACAAATTTAAAATTAAGATTGTTTTTGAAAGTCTTGAAAGTCCAATGAAAGGTCCTAAATATGGAATCATAAAAAACAAAATTGACCGTATTGATGATGTTTTAACAGCTTGTAAACATTTAATAGGAGAACATATAAATCCAATAATATTTTCAGATACAAACAGTAATCCTAATGCAGATACTGTAAAAACTAAATTTAAAGATATTGGAATTAATGATATTTTTCAAATTATAAAAACTGGGTTTGAATCTAAATGGGGAACTTCAGTTGCTAACACCTTTATTGAAGATAAATTAAATGAAATCGTAAATGTAAGACATGTTGTTGCACACACCGCAGATACACTAAATATAACTAAACTTTCCCAAAACGAAGCTCTAAAATTTTTGCGAATTCTTGCAGAACTCTTGGAAAAAGAGATGGAAAGACATATTAATAATTTGTTAATAACAGCAAAAAAATAAGTCCATAAAATTCATATAATCTTTTGAGGGTTTGTAATCAATATTTCCGCTCAATCTAAAAACCATGTTAGAAAGAAACCATCTTGAACCTTGCGGAAGCAGTTCGAGCCATAGAAGTCTCGACAGCTTTGTGAAAATCATGAATGCACTCATGGGAGACGTGTATGCAGAATTGTATTTTCTGGAAATTCCCTCTTTCGATACCGAAAGAATTCTGTTCGTAGAACGAAAAAAAGGAATCGAAAACTACCGCATCGTTTATAAAATTGCAGAACGTACGATCCGCCTTTCGGAAGGTAACGAAGCAGAAAGAATTTTAGAATATCAAAGAAAGCTGTCACCGGATTCCTATAAAATACTGCAACAGTTGTTTGAAAGTGCGCTTTATCAGACGAGATATCCTAAAGAGCGGCGTATTGTTCTCGATGGAGTGCAATACTATTTCTCCAACATTTTGAAAATGGGGAAAATCTCATCACCCGTAGAGAACTCTTTAATCGGAAAACTCATAGACATCTGCGAAAAAATAAAAAATATGATTCAGTCAGACAACAGACCATTGGTTTTTGAGGATGATTTCAGAGGTGAAATGGAAGCTTTAATCAGGGAAATTAATGGTGATTTAGGTTAATCAATGGTTTTCTTTTCATTCTGAGGAAGACTTCCAGAAAGACACCGTCTTATTTTTACAGAGACTCTTCGACAGGCTCAGAGTGACACTGCGAATACTAAAAGAAAGACAAAACAATGAATAATTGTTAATGATTCTTTTTTCTGCCAAAATCTTTAATGGTCGCTTATCATTCTGATTGAAATTTTGCGAAGCATTATGGAAAGAAGAATCTTTTTGAAAAGATCTCGCGTAGATTGTGCAGATTTTTTTTTCAATGTAAAATTGTTTGGACTCTCTGAATGTCTTTGCAGCATTTTTGTCATCCTGAAAGGATCTCAACGATACATTAAAAACTTTGTTTAGATGCTTTCAGCATGACATACTGTAAATAAATCACCCGAAATAGCTATTCCATAAATAACGTGAATTCGGAGAAAAACATGAGGTGCTTAATGTCTAAAATTAATATTTTAGAATTGAACAAATACTAA